>NZ_JAZGQA010000029.1:0-31739 GCF_048593855.1 Yersinia sp. 2542 StPb PI | reverse complement strand
CATAAGAACCCCCAAATGCTTTTGCTTGCTTCTTTTTGTATAAAAAACAGGCAATAAATGACTCATGGATATTGCAGAGTTTACTCCATTTTTGATGCAGTAAACAGGCTCACTTATCGCTTCAAAATGAATAGAGGGCACACTCTTCTCGAGCTAACATCCCTGGATAGTGCTTCGCCACGATATCGTTCATTTTATCCACCAGATCCAAGCGTTTGAAAATTACATGCGCGGTACCTTTTTGAAAATAGCGGATACCAAACTGCTCATCCTCGTAACTCTGTTGACGAGGGTTATCTCGGATATACTCCATTAACCGCACAGAGATATCCCCACGATTGTCAGGAACGGGCTTACCATCCAACAGATACAACATTCGCTCCAAATCAACTAACTGGTCCCGCAGCCAGCCCCAACTTAAGCTGAACCCCCAACGGTTATGCGTGACCAGATTGTTAACAATGATTTTTTTGCCGAACATACAGGGACTGTTTGTTTTATATTCCCATGATAGTCCCCTGAAAACATTGATAACACCGCGCTCAAATACATCCTGTTTATTCAGATGTAGCTGTTCAAAAGTGCTGAGGATATTGTCTTCATTGATAGCTGGTAGGTCGCCCTCTTCCAAATTTTTATACCACTGCTCGCGAGCTTCAGCATCCATGAGAGCTAGCATGCCAGATTTCATCATCAGATCACGCCAAATACTGCGATCGATATTTCGGGTGATCAACTCCATAGCTTTATCTGGTACTTCCATTAACCAGCAGTCATAGCGGCTTCCCTGTCTCATCGCCCACTCGCCAGCAGTCCCCCCACCAATTGAAGACGTAAGTGAAGAAATGTCACTGAGCTGATGGATTAGCTGCTCTATCCGTATCAGAGCACTATCGCGACCAGCAACGATTCGCGCTACGCTAGTCGAACAAATCACCTCGCTATGATCAACCATTACTTCGGGTTCAGTTTGCATCATCGTAATCCTTACATAAAAGCAAACACGCCTGCCAAGTCAGTTAGACGCATTATGCAACAGATAAAAAGGGGATAAAGCTCAGGACAGATATTGTGGAAAGCGTTTCGCAAAACCTAGATGGCTAATAGCTTTATTGCCTATCGAATGCGAACTTGCCCTCAAAAAAACAAAATCTGCCAATCTGGGTGGACGGGTAATCAGCATGCCAGCAGTAATCCGGACAGGCTCATGTCTGCTTTTCGCCCCGGATAACTGAGGTGATGGTCTGATAACCCAGACGGGTCATCAGGCCGGTGGCTCGACGGGCACGGAGAATATCGATAGCCGTGATGAAGGGAGATTGTCCCTGGCAGGAGAACCTCCGGCGATCGATGCGAACCAGGTCGAACTTTTCCACCGTGAAATTCAACGCATCAGCCAGAGAGATACCGGCATCAATATGTTCGTGGATCACCGCGTCATCACTGAACTCGGTATCGTTAAGCGCCAATCCGTAATGCTGTTCCAGCAGATACGTGAGCATGGATTGCCAGACAACAACGGGTGATGGGCAAGCATAAGCCGCCCGTTTAGGAGTGACAGGTAAGGTCTGCATGTGGGTTATCTCGTAGTTAGCTAGATGATCGATAGATATAAAAGGCGAAGATTTATGCAGTTGATTGGGGAGTAGGATAATTGGCGAGATACACATAACCGTGTGATCCCAGGCTATCGGCCTCACAGGTCAAGCCATTGCGATACAACGTGACACAGTGCTGGTGGCGAGGGTTGAGCTCACCGGAGAGCAGCATCAGTTCCAGGTGTTTGATAAACTGCGGGAAGGCGTTATTTAAATCACGTACCTTCGCGTCGCTGAATTTCCCGCTGATATCGGCACGGTCAGCCAGAAAATGCAGCCGGTCGCCTTCCTGTACCAGGCGGGCACCAAACTGCGGAGTAAAGTTGCGTTTAAGTCCCCATGCAGGGGTAATGATTGATCGCATCATATCGCCCCTATAACAAGCCGTGTTCAGCAAACGAATACACCGTCATGCCACCGACAATACAGTGATCCAATATCCTGACCTCAACCAGTGCCAGTGCGTCTTTAATCTTGCCGGTAATTTGCCGGTCAGCGACACTGGGCTCAGCGTGGCCGGAGGGATGGCAATGCGCCAGAAGCACCGCAGCAGCATTGTGCTTCAGTGCCGCCTTCACGATTTCACGCGGGTGGACTTCGGTGCTGTTGATACTGCCGGTGAACAACGTTTCGTGGGCCAATAGCCTGTGTTGATTGTCGAGCCAGAGCACCATAAACACTTCACGCTCCAGCCTCGCCATTCGCAATCGCAGCCAATCGCTGACGGTACCGAGTGAAGTGAATGAGGTTCCCGGTTCACGCAGATGAGTCTCCAGCAAGAATAGGGCGCGTTTGATTGTACGCTGCGTACTTAATGGCAGTTCAGTGACTGCCGGGGATAAGGTTAAGTTCATGAAGTTTTTCCCGTTGTTTTCAGTCGTTCATATGCATGATGGCACTGCATTTAGGTTTCGTTGAGCAGTCGCGCAGGAAACTACTTGAAATAGGTCATCTCGGCTCCTTAATACAAAAAGCCCCATCGCGATCAGCGACAGGGCTCGACGTGAGTAGCAGAATGATGGCGTTCAATTAGCTATTGGTGATCAACAAGGCGCTCGAGTGGTGATATCCGCTTCATGCATCAGCGTATCTACCAGTGATTTAAAGAAGGGCGGCAGGGGGAGTGGCTCACCTTCTTCATCCACATTGTGGCAGTCAAACCAGGCTCCGTTCTCATGCGCGATAAAGAACGTTTCCTCTTCACTTACCGTAAGCTCTATACATGGCCATGCATCACCATAGACTGAGTGATAGGTCACGGCAGTGAAAGGCGTGTTTCCATCCTCTCTGCGGAGAAGGGCCAACAACCTTTTCGAGAGCACCCAGCTGTGCAGCTCCCTGAAATAGCCGCGAAGGTTTGTCTTACTTAGCAGATACACTTGGTTATCTAATTTGTCGATAATCCTTTCCGAACAGTAGCGAATAGTCTCAGGGTCTTTCACGATTAGTTCTCGCCAGCCGCCTGGGTTTGATTCCTGAATAATTTCTCGGAGCGTATTTGATATATCTTCTTTTTTATTCAGCTTATCCAGCAGCTCAACAAACACGCTTTTCTCTGTCACCCTCAGCCAGTTCTCATTACGCTCACGCCAAGACTGATGTGAAGGAAGGCAAAAGGTGTACCGTTGTCCTTTCTGCCATATCAGATAGTCTCCCAGTGAAAGCAGCGCACGTTCAAGTAAGTGCTCGTAGTTATGCAGAACCTGTTCGTTAAGCACCCAATAGGTTTTCTCTGTCAGAGATATAAATCGGGTAAGATCGTAACCGCTATTATCAGCAGTTTTAGCCCCCTTGAGCAGCCCCCTTATGCGACCTTTGAGATGAGGATGAGATTCTGCCCGAACTAAGGCAGTCTCCCATTCACTATCCAGAGTAATCAGCTTTGCTTTAAGGACTTCTTCATCCCACTGCTCGTTAAAACCCAGTCGAACTTCAACTGTACGAAGACAGCAGTAAATGTCGTCAGCATAGGGGGCCAATTCATCAAGCGAACGAATAATCCCCACTGCAACTTGATTACTGTCAATACGCATGGTGTAAAGAAAGTTATCGGTGACACGGCTCCATTGAGCGTGCTGCTCAGCGAAGCGGGCATCGATGGACGATCTCTTGGCAGTAATAAATGCACAAAGTGCATAAAAACGACATGCTCCGAGTAAGTCAGAGCCCGTCAGAAATTCCATCAACAGGCTACGGTGCTCACGGGTTGCGTGCGAAGAGCAAAGAAAATCCAGTATGGTTGAGAGGATCTGGATGTTCCTGGGGTTGAAGGTATCCCTCGCTTCGAATTCTGAGGAACTAAAACCTTCACGAGTGCTTCTCAGGGCGTTGAACCAGGTCGCATTTAGGTTTGCCAAAAGATATGCAGGTTCAGATGACTGACTGCATTCAAGAAGAAACGCCATCCGCTTAAAAAAGCGCAGAAAGAGGGTATCAAAGCTTTCGGTCCTTTTTTTGCTCAGGTTCCAGAACATATCAGTCCAGGCCTGATCGATTTTCTCACCAAAAGTCACAGCACCGGGCTGCTGGCTCATTCTGCCTGAGAGCCAGGCTTTGAAATTTTCGAAATCGGTAAGGGATTTTCCCCGCGAATTCATTTTGATATAGAGATCGTCAGAAAGTCCAAATGAGGACAGGTTCAGATACTGAAATACCACTGGATGGGAGTCAGAACTGCACAGTTTGGCATAAAATTCACCGGGCACGTGACCGAAGCATGACTGGATCGCATTCAGCATCGTCAAGCAGGCTGAAACCGTAGGGTCCTGAAGCCAGGAGTGATAAAACCAGCGGCTGTCCGTTATCTGATCCCTAAGGTCAGGGGCATTCTCTGCAAACTGTAGACCACTGTTGTCGGGCCGCACCAGCGCATGGAAAAACTCCGTTGCGGCGGTGCGGGTCTGATATGTGAAGCGGGATTTGCCCAAATGAGTGAATCGCTCACTGAAATCAGCATATTTCGCCTCTTTGTTTGCTAGATACCAGTGAAGCAAGAAGAGAGTCGTAAGGCGCTGCTGACCATCGAGGACCGAAAGGGTGGGACGCTCCTCAGTGCTGAGGTTCCCATAAATAAAATCGAGATCAAGCGGTAGTGCGCCAACAGGAGCTGTTAACGCCTGATTGATCGACAGGAGAAACTGATCGCGAATTTCCCATACGTCCTCTCGCCCCTGAGCATAGTCACGCTGTATGATGGGGATCTCAACGTTGCTGACTTCGCTGAATAAACTGGCGAATGTAATGACTTTACCTTGCTGCATACATTGCTCCATCAAAAAATACGGTCAGGGCGTCTGTAATTGCACGCCGGTAGCTATCCTGATCCTGGCTACTCCAGAAAGTCATTTCATGGACGTTACTGCTGTAGTATTTAAGAAATACGTTTCGTGTACCGGGAGGGACAAAAGTTGACGCTTTGTCCGCTTCAATAATGCGATTGCGCTTCACCGGAAAGATGGCGTTGCGATAGCTTCTGTTAGTTGACTGATCCAGAAGCGTAAGGTTTCCAATGCTGTCATCCCTGTCCTGTAGCGGCATCTGACTGTACTCATTCAGGACATCGCTGAAATAGGCTTCAAATTTTTCACTGTCAAAGGGCTCCTCCTGAAGCAACGCCTCCGCACGATCAAAGAGTAGATGCTTTGCTGACCGGGCAGTGTCTGGCTCCTCTTCCGCTATATCGAAAGGCCGGAAATGCTCTCGCATCACTTCCGTCCAGGCCTTCTGTCCGCTGATATTTTCCGGCATTTGCGAGCTGACTGAAGTAATGTGCTCAATGTCCCAGGCGTCGAGTTTGTAATGCCGGAATGGGAAACGGGTAGAGGATTTTTTGTTGACCAGCAAAATGGCAATGTTAAAAAGCAGAAGCACGGGGCGTAGCGACCGCTCAGGATAGGTCAGAGCGGAGAGTGTGGCGTCAATCTGGGTGCTGCGCTCGGCTCGTCCCCTACTTAACGAGCCTGCGATCCCCGGCAGGGCGAAACGCAGGATCCTTTGTTTCAGACCAGTAATGAATCCCGACTTTGTTTCACAGCTTTCAGATTCGCTGATGAGCTGAGGAATGACGCTCTCACTGTTACTAATGAGATAACCGACAAGGTGATAAGTTACGCGCCCGCGGTACCACTCATCCAGCAACATAAAGCGCTGTTTAATAAGTAGCCACACTTTTTCTATGCGCTCTGGGTCCTGATGCATTTCCTCCAGGTAATGGGCGAACGACAGGAAGATGTAGTGTGGGTCCTGACGGGAAATATCCGACTTTAATGAATCTGCAACCAGGCCAAGTATAAACTCTATGCGGTTACTCTCACGGGTATGGTTACTGATGAAATACCAGAAGTCTTCCTGCTGAAGGCGGCGCTCCGTTTCATCCCACTCCTGCGCAATTCTGAGCTGGTTAAAGCGAACGCTGAGTTCGGTCTGGCTGAAATTTCCGGCATTGAGCAGCAGTGCTTTAACCAGCTCTGCGTTGGTTAGCGGGATTTTTCCACGATTAAGCCGAGAAAAGACCTCAGTCACGTTTGCCTGATCGCTTAGCTGATACCAGATTACTTTTACATTTTTACCGGCCTCATCATCATTCAGCAGAGTCTGCAAAAAGCTGAACTTATAGACAGGTGGTCGTGAACGGAACCATGCGTCTATTGCTTCTCTAGCCTGGTTCATATGATAAAAATCAATATTATCATCTGCGTGATCGCTATTAATATTGCTAAGGAAACTTGCACTCTCAGGGCGGGTTTCGTAGCGCAGAGAGTATCCGGAATGTCCAAGCATAGCGGCAATATCCTTCAGATAAAGAAGGATAATGCAGATGGTTGTCAGGCGCTGCTGGCCATCGACTAGCTCCCATTCCTTACCACATTTTTTGACCACAACGGGTTGGAGGCAGTAGAAGGCTTTACGTGAACTTGACTCGCTGTTTTTCTGGAATTCAGCGATATCATCTAGCAGGTCTGTAACCTGCCTTTGTGTCCAGCGATAGCCCCGTTGATAAGAGGGGATGAAAAAATGCTGTTTCATCAGGTCGCTTATTGGCCTGAGGATCAGTTCGTTGCTCGCGGTCATGTGCCTTCCTTCATGCCTGATTTTCTGGCTGGATGCTCGTAGTTAAATTTAAAAGTAATAATTATCAGTGAATTAACCTCATCACCTTTTCCCCAAGGAAGGTAAACCGCCGGAGACAACAATCCTGCGCCCGCCAATGTATTGGTCCATAATGTCTCGTGATTTGGCACTTTTGGTTTTTTTACCCTTTGCCGATACTTTCTTGTTTTTGCTGGATTTGCTTTTTGCAGCGATTCTTTTCTTAGCATGAGCAAGCAGAATAAGCCGCCCTAACATCAAACTCTGTCTTGAAGTATCAGCCGCATCATAGCCATTCACGATGGTCACTATTTCTTTTTCAACTTCAGATAACGTTTTATCGGCAACGAATTTCTCTACTACGGCGGAGTATTTTTTATCTAGCGGTTGAGTTATCGCCCATTGATAGGAAATCGTCGTTATACTGTTTTTCTTTGAAGGATTACTACTGATGGGAGAAGAGCTTCGTTTGTCTGAATGGGCTTTATTTATATGTTTTTCTAATCTTTTCGCGTCTTTGAGAGAAACGTTACATACTGGACATTTGCAGGTTTGACGGGCAATAAGCGGTGCCTCAGCTACCGGCTTAGCAAGATGAGGTGCCATCTTCCAGCCATGATTGGTTAGCAAATGACTGGACAGCACCGTCACTTCGACTGCGGTATTACACAGAGCACATATGATTTTTTCCATATTCTCCTCCCTCAAGCGATGGATGCTGCAGGACAGAAGCATCGCACGCCATTATGTTAAGCTTGTCATTATCATCCCCGCCATCCCATCCAATCGCTTCTTGGTCTTTTCCCACTCCGGCATTACCTGCCCCATGAGCCGGTAGAAGCGTTCGCTATGGTTATGCTCGGCCAGATGGCAAAGCTCATGCAAGATAACGTAATCGATGCACTCCCGGGGGGCTTTCACCAGGTTGGGATTCAGAGTCACCCTCCCATTGGGGGAACAACTTCCCCACTGAGTCTGCATGGTAAGAATGCGCAATGGCGGTGAGTCACTGACCCATAACGCTTGCTCCAGCATAGCGCTCAGCCTTTTGGCGAAGACTTCGCGGGCACGAGCCTTATACCAGTCAGTCAGCAACTTCAGAACCTTTTCAGCGCTCTTATGACGTAAGGTGACTTCCAGCTTGCCACGCAACATTTTTACACCCTGAGCGTCAGAGGGAGCCACTATCACCTTAAGCATGTACTGTTTGCCTAGGTAATAGTGGCTCTCACCGCTGATATACTGTCGTGGCGTGATATATTCCAGCTGCTTACGGAAATCCCTCAGCTGCTGATAGATCCAGCGCCCACGCTTTTCAACAGCATTCAGAATCTGTTGGTCATCGGTATCCTGCGGCGCGGATACCACAACCCGGCAGTCAGGGTGAATTTTTATCAGAATGCGCCCATTCACCAACGGTCGGGGCTTACGCTCGAAGGTAATGCGTTCATCACCGTAAATGAAGCTCATTACTCTTTTGTCCACGATTTACACTCCGCTCAGCCCTACACGGGTAATCTGGACAATCATTTCCACAATTTTTTTCGCCTGATCCATCCCGCCACCAATTGCCTTACACTCTTTAAACATCATCGGTAGAAGCTTCTTGCGGATATCAGCCTCGATATTTTGCGGATTGATCGAGTTCTCAGCCACAGAGATATCAACAGCCTGGTCTACTTCAAAAGCAAGCTTCACCCATTTATCGATAACCTGAGAATCGGTAACGGCAAAAACCTCCGGCAGCACTTTTTTGTACACTCCGAAGTAAGCCTGCGCATGGTGATTACCAGCAAACACGTCGGGTATTTCGTTCAACCGCCGATCCTGTACTTGTTCCTCAAACTCACGAAATAGCATGTACTGCTTGAGAGGGTGATCAAACAGTTTTTCCGCCTCTTCAATAGCCAGACGCAGTAACTTCGAGAAGGCTTCCTGGGCATAAGGATCATCACGTAAATCCTGCTCAATCATGCGGGTTACGCGGGTTTTGATAATATCCGTTTCGTTGCGGGTTTTATCCTCGCTCCACTCTTCGGGCCGCTGTCCCATTTTGCTGACTTCATACACTCCATCAGGCTCGCGGACTTCTACGCCAACAACATGTTTATCCAGCAGCTTTTTAACCTGTTCCGTGTACTGATCATAATCTACCGTCTCACCGGCATCCTGCTTCACCAGCTGGCGCAAGCTGGTAAATTGCCTCAGCGTCTCTTTATAGTGCTGGCGATCCTCTTCGCTGAAACTCTTATCCTCAAAGAAGGTTGCCGACTGCAACGCCACTTTCAGGCAGCTGGCAAATTGCGTGAGTGCCTCATAAAAATCTTCACGAACTTTAAGATGAACATCAACCATTTCGCCGTACTTTTCTTCCGTGCGCGGCACCAGCACCTGACGGAGCTGCTCAATATCGTTTTTATTTTTTACACCAGCGAAAATCGCCCACAAATTTTTATACAGCTGGGGAAGGCGCTTGTACTCCGTACTCATCTGGCCGTACAGCCCCACCAAGTCATCAATATCAAATCCGCCCTGCGTGCGGGATGCCAGCTTCTGATAATCCTCAATGGTGGTATCCAGCTCTTTGAGGATGCCCCTATAATCGATTAACAGACCAAATTTCTTCTTAGGATGAAGGCGGTTAACGCGGGCTATTGCCTGAATCAGGTTATGCCCTTTAAGCGGCTTATCGATGTAAAGCACGGCATTTTTGGGTTCATCAAAGCCGGTAAGTAACTTATCGACCACAATCAGTAGCTTCAGCGAATCATCTTTATCAAAACGTTCGATGACATTGCGCGTATAAACCTGCTCATCCTGAGAGCCGACGTTATCTTTCCACCATTTGGTCACATCAGGGATACCAGATTCATCCACCTCGGTATTCCCCTCACGCGTGTCAGGCGAACTGATCACCACGGCAGACTCAAACAGCCCGGCTTCATCAAGATACTTTTTGTATTTGATTGCTGCTGCTTTACTGTCACAGGCGAGTTGCCCTTTCAAGCCATCATCGATGTTTTTGACAAAATGGTTGGCGATATCCAGTGCAATAAGGTGGATGCGATCGTCAGCATTATAAACCTGCCCTTTATTAGCAAACTTGCGCTTTAAATCGGCTTTCTGTTTATCCGTTAATCCCTCGGTGATACGGTCAAACCAGCTATCTATCGCTCGTTCATTAACGTTCAGCTCGGGCGGGCGCTCCTCGTAAAGAAGCGGGGTTACGGTCTTGTCCTCCACCGCACGCTGCATGGTGTAAGCATGAACGATGGGACCAAATTTATTCGTGGTCTTATCATCTTTCAGCAACGGCGTACCAGTGAAAGCAACAAAGGCTGCGTTGGGTAGAGCTAGCTTCATACGTTGATGACTCTCACCGCCGTGACTGCGGTGGCCTTCATCAATCAGCACAATAATATCGGGGCTGGTATTCACGCACTCGGGCAGGCGGGTGGCCGTGTTAAATTTCTGAATCAACGAGAAGAGAATGCGCTCAGTACCCTTGCCAATCTGTTCGGCCAGACGTCTGCCAGAGGTGGCGATGGCATCGGTTTTATCCCTTTTACCGGCCAGTTCCCCGGTTGAGATAAAGGTGCGACTGAGCTGGTTTTCCAAATCGACACGATCGGTCACCACGACGATGCGACACTGCTTGAGCGTTTCACTCAGAATCAGCGCTTTGCTCAGGAAAACCATCGTCAGTGATTTACCCGAACCTGTGGTATGCCAGATGACCCCACCGTTGCGGCTGCCATCAGGGTTCTTCGTTTCGATACGCTGTAGCAGCCGTTTGATACTGAATACCTGCTGATATCGGGCAATGACCTTACCGGCTTTCTTATCAAACAGCGTGAAGAAACGAGCCATATCCAGTAGACGTTCAGGTAAAAGCAGACTGATAAGCAGCTGGTCCTGGCCCGTTATAGCCAAATCGCCCGTTGTTGTCAGATTTTGATACCATTCCAGGCAGGCAACCGGACGATGGCTGAAGATTGACTCCATCTGCTGTGCTGTGAGCTTGCGGTTTTTGACGGCAAGCATCTCCAGATCGGAGATATCTTCTTCCCGCCATGTCGCCCAAAACTTAGTCGGTGTTCCGCAAGTCCCGTAACGTCCATCATGGCCGTTTATCGACAGTAAGATCTGGCTGTAGGCAAACAGTCGTGGAATTTCATCATGACGCTGGTTTCGCAGACTTTGAGAGATCCCCTCGTCAATAGTCGGCCCTTTTTTAGCATTGCCGTCCGGGCGCTTAGCCTCGATAACGACCAGCGGAATACCATTCACAAAGCAGACAATATCGGGCCTGCGTGCCTCAATGCCGTTAGCGCGTGTCACGCTGAACTCTTCGGTGAAAACAAAGCTGTTGTTATGCGGGTTGTTCCAGTCGATCAACGAGATTGTTGGGTTCGCCCGTTTGCCATCGATAAACTCCGTCACTGAAATGCCGTACAACAGGTGGTTGTACAAGTGCTCATTGGCGGTAATCAAACCCTGATTTAATGCCGGACTGTTAATCTCCGCCACCAGGCTATCAATCGCTTTTTCAGAAATGGCATGCTCTTTACCGGCAAAGATAAACGTCCTCTTGGCTAACTGTTCACGCAAAATCTGGTTTAGGACCACCTGATCTACCTTGCCTGCTCGCGCAGACAAGGCTTGCTGAGGTGAAATATAGGTCCAGCCTAAATTACTCAAAAGAGCCAGCGCCGGAAGCTTGGCGCTGTACTCTTCCTGGAATTTTGGCGCGATTTGCATGCTCATGATGTTCCCTTATCTTTATCGGCTTTCCAGTGCAGTAGCTCGGTAATATCCTTTTCACCCTCGGCCTCTTTTAACAAACGCCGCTGCTCCGCAAATCGTGCATATTCACCCTGAGCTTTTTCATCTGCCATTTTCTTACTGACAGTGCCAGCGCCCTGTAGCACATTGCGGTCGTTGAACTGCAGGAATTGATCCAGCTTCTCCTGCCAGTCCTGCAAAAAAACCTGCTGACGTCGCAGCGCCTGATCTTCGGCATAGTCCAGCCACATATTCACTACACGGTTCAGCTCACTGACCTCTTTTTGGGTCAGGTAATTCTTAGCAACCGTGACATCGCCTTTTCGCACGTCATTGCCTTTATAGCTGGTGAGCCCCATATGAGGCTGGCTGGCATCTACCCGCTGGTGGATCAGCTCAGCGGCTGTACGCCCAGTGCAGGCAAAGTGCAGTTTGTTCTGGATGGTTTGAAAGAAGAGGGTGGTCTCTTTCAGAGTCGGCTGATAATCAGCAGCCAGCGCGAAAATCTCCCGCACACGCAGATAGACGCGCCGCTCGCTGGCACGAATATCTCGGATACGTTCCAGCATCTCGTCAAAGTAGTCGGGCACCACAGAAGAGCCAACGGGCGGATTCTTCAGCCGCTCGTCATCCATCACAAACCCTTTAATCAGATATTCCTGTAGGGTTTGCGTGGCCCACTGGCGGAATTGAGTCCCCCGGACTGAGCGGACACGATAGCCAACAGCCAGTATGGCTTCGAGGCTGTAGTGCTCTATCTCTCTGGAAACCTGACGTTTTCCTTCCTGGCGAACTATCCGGAATTTCCGGATAGTTGAATTTTGACCAAGTTCGCCTTCTGAAAAGATGTTGATCAGGTGCTCGTTGATGGTACGAACATCCTTATCATATAGCTCAGCCATGGATGCCTGAGTGAGCCAAAGCGTATCTGACTGAAAGCGACACTCAACGCGTGCACGGCCATCTTCGCTTTGAAACAGCAGGAATTCACCTGCCGGGGGGTGAGGTAAGTGTTTATCAGTCATGCGGCCTCCACCTTTACCCGGCATTTACCGGTAAGCAGTTGCTGCATTAGGGCTTTTTTTTCTTGTTTTAGGTGGTTGAGTTTTTGCTGTAGTAATTCAATTTCTTGGTCTGCATTGGAAAGAATTAAAGCGATCTTTTTTTGTTCATCCAAGCTCGGTAATTTAATTTTTAGTTGTTTAATATCATCGCTATTTATAGATTCAAATGTACTACCTTGGGACAATGCACCCCATCGTGGTTCAAACCATAGAAACCACTGATAAAGAAAGTCTTGGCTGAATCCCATCGTCGCCCTGATAGCAGAAATGCCCCTCCCTATGCATGCCTTATGGCTGGATAATGCTACAGTTCCAACTGGTGCCCTGACGCTCAACAAAATATCCCCAACATCACACTCCTTGGTGATTTCGGTTGTAAAAATACGTGGGGCGGATCTTCTACTTTTTATATCAGCATTACCTTGGATCAGCGGAAGTCCATATCCATTCTCATTGTATGCCCCAGATTTTGGCGAGGAGCCCATTTGAACCATAGCTATATCTGACAACTCATGGTGCTTCCATTTTTCAGTAAACCCTGAAAAGCGATCCCTGCCAGTGAGTATTTTTTGCATCAGGGCTTTTTTTTGCTGCTGACGGTTAGCTAGCAGTTTCTCAGCGGTTGCAATAGCCTTATCCCAAGTAGAAAGAATTTGGGCGATTTTTTTTTGCTCAAAAAGAGGGGGGACTGGAACCTGAATTGATTTTACTATTCCAGCACTTAGATTTTCTTGACTACCACTATTAGACATTTCTCGGATATGCTCATACTGGCTTATCAGGAATTGATAGTAATAATCAATTTCATATCCTTCCTTCAGAAGAATTGCTGCACATGCCTGATTAGTTGTTGCCTCTATCCCTAGCTTTGCAACTTGTCCTCGGGTTTTACCTTGCCCATACATTGCCATAAGAATGGTATTTTTGGGAAATAGCTTTGCTGATGAGTTATTTAATCCGTCTACTGTTATCTTCTCTGCAGTATCAAAAATCGTTTTAAATTGGACTTCAGCTGTAGTAACCCAAGGAATATTACCATTCCAATAGGACGCATTTCTACGACTTGGCGTTCCC
Source organism: Yersinia sp. 2542 StPb PI (assembly GCF_048593855.1). Classification (NCBI taxonomy): domain Bacteria; kingdom Pseudomonadati; phylum Pseudomonadota; class Gammaproteobacteria; order Enterobacterales; family Yersiniaceae; genus Yersinia; species Yersinia sp. 2542 StPb PI. The sequence continues at coordinate 18,130 of NZ_JAZGQA010000029.1, read as the reverse complement.
CCTGAAGAGACTGTAGCGATTTTTTCAATTGTACTTAATTGCCACCCTTCAGGCACCATAACCCAACTCCTCAAGATACTTCACCATCTCCATTTCCAGCTCTGCCATCTGTACTTGCAGTTGCTGACGTTCGGCGCGAACCGCCATCAGATCAATTTCTTCTTCTTCTTCGAAAACATCAACATAACGTGAGATATTCAAGTTGTAGTCGTTATCACGGATCTCCTGCAGGCTAGCAAGATAAGCATATTTTTCGACGTTATCACCTTCACGGTAGGTTTTAACGATTTTGGTAATATTTTCAGGAGTTAGCTGGTTCTGGTTTTTACCCGACTTAAAATCACGGCTGGCATCGATAAACAACACGTTATCGTCGACTTTACTCTTTTTAAATATCAGGATTGCCGCAGGTATACCTGTACCGAAAAACAACTTTTCTGGCAAACCAATCACCGCATCGAGAAGATTTTCGTCTATCAACTTCTGCCGAATTTTTCCTTCGCTGGAGCCACGGAACAACACGCCATGGGGAACCACCACACCCATACGTCCGGTTTTCGGCTTCATGGTTTCGATCATATGCAAGATAAACGCATAATCGCCCTTGGTTTTAGGCGGCAGGCCACGACGAAAACGACTGAACTGGTCGTCAGAAACGTCATCAATTCCCCACTTTTCCAGTGAAAAAGGTGGGTTGGCGGTGACCACATCAAACAGCATCAGGTTGGCATTTTTATCGAGTAGCTTGGGGTTGCGGATCGTGTCACCCCACTCGATTTTGTGGTTATCTTCCCCGTGCAGGAACATGTTCATTTTAGCCAGCGACCAAGTTGAACCAATCGCTTCCTGCCCATAAAGCTCGTAATTCTTACTATGGTATTTCTCAGCAACCCACTTACCACACTTCATCAATAGTGAAGCAGAGCCACAGGTTGGGTCACAGATAGATTCCCCTGGCTGTGGGTCAAGCAACGCCGCGAGCAGATCTGACACTTCGGGTGGCGTATAGTACTCTCCGGCTTTCTGGCCGCTGTTCGCAGCAAACTTGCCGATCAAATATTCATAAGCGTTACCAATTACATCCAAGCCACCAACACGGCTTGGTTTCAAATTCAGCTCTGGATGAGTAAAATCTTCGAGTAACTGCTTCAAGATCAGATTCTTTTGCTTTTCATCACCAAGCTTATTGGTATTAAATGAAATTTCCTGGAACACGCTCTTACTACCATCTTTCAGCTTAGTGCCATTAGCTTCTTCAATTGCGTGTAGAGCTACATCGATACGTTCACCGTTACCCGCCTCACTTCGACGCTTATAAAGAGCATAAAAGCTAGCATCTTTAGGTAGAACAAAGCGTTCGTTCTTCATCATCTCTTCAATCAGCTCCGGTTCATCGCCATATTGGGCTTTGTAGCCATCATAGTGATCCTGCCAGACATCCGAGATATACTTCAAAAACAGCATAGTAAGAATGAAATCTTTGTAAGTATCAGGGCTGATGGTGCCACGGAAAGTGTCACATACGCCCCATAGCACGCGGTTGATGCGGTCCTGATCGATCATATTGCTCATAACAAGTTAATCCTTAAGTAATTTTTGCAAAATACCAAGCTCAAGCTGATGGCGATTTTTCTGTAACTTATTGATAAGTTCATCTTCTTTCTGCCATACACGTTGGAGCTCGATAAGCTGTAATTGAGTTTCAAGAGGCGGAACCGGGATAGCGACATCCAGCAGAGCTGATTTAGTTATTAACTGAATATTGGTGCCACTCCGATGAAACCATTGCTGAATCATCGGATGGTTTAACAGCCAGCACAGGTATTCGGGGACAATCTCACGCTCTTGTCTTCTGAGGCTAACAATCAGGAACTGGCTGGTAGCAACCACAGGAACCTCGCCACGATAGACAACTGCCAGATTACGATTTCCTCTGGCCGCAACGACAATCTCCCCCTGTTCAAGAAATGGGGGAGCGATGCGTTGTTCCCATACAACAGTAGGTAGTGCTTTGTGATCGAACTGCCAGTCCTGATCGAGGTCTTTAATCTGTAACAGACGTACATCCCCTTCAGGGTTAGGCGTGATTGCTCCCCTCAGAGTGTGACCTGAACGGATGCTTGCAATTTGGCCTAACTGTTTTAAAGATGTTGGCATACGGGCCCCTGATTCATTGCACCATCCCTGGCGCATCTATTCTTAAGCGTGGCGATTATAAGTTGTTTTTAAGCCATTGAGAGATATTGTCGGAAAGCCCATACCACGCACCGTCTCTCCGTAAACCAGTGACGAGTAAACCATCATCGTTATCCATAACGGCTTTGAGATAATCGCGAACTTGAGTTGCCGTTTGATCGGTGATGATAATCCAGGTTGATTCGAGAGGATGGCACCAGGTCCCATAGGACTTGATACGCTCAATGAGTGAGGCATAATCTTTCTGCTTCCGCAGATCGTAAGAAATTTGATAAGCTGGCATAGATTTGATCTCCTAATTTAGACGTTTGGGTTTGAGTCAACGCGACAGGCTGCAACCTGTCGCACCTTCATCACTAATCTCTGTAGTTATCGTACAGAGTTAAAAGTGGTGCGGTGAAACTATAATCAAACAAAAAAACAAGAATGTAAACCTAAAAAAATGCAGTAGCAGCTCTACAGAAGGTGATTGGCGTGTTACAGCTGCAAGAAATCAAATGTTTCACGTTTCCATAAACCCTCAATCTATTGATTTTAATCAAAAAAAATACCACTATTGAAAAAATGGAACATTCACAAATTTTTTGTGCGCAGTGACTTTTATGCACTCTTGCTAAATGATCCGTGTAGTATCATTTCACCATTCAACATTGATTCAAGATTATCCCCATACCACTGCATCATCTCCCGTCTTCCCTCCAGGTAATGCGCATGGTTGTACGTGCCGCGAATCGCATTCTTATCCACATGAGCCAGCTGTGTCTCTATCCATGCCGAGTTGAACCCCTGCTCATGCAAGATCGTGCTCATCGTGTGGCGAAAACCGTGCCCTGTCAGCCTTCCCTTATAACCCAGCAGCTCAATCACCTGATTAACGCTTTCCTTTGAAATCGGCTTTGCCCGGTCATTTCTTCCAATAAATACCAACGGATACATTCCGGTAATCGGCTTCAGCGACTGAAACAGCTCCACAACCTGCTCCGACAACGGAACGATATGTGGCCGCTTCATCTTCATCACTTCAGGAGGGATCTCCCAAAGACGCTTCTCAAAGTCGATATCTTCCCAACGTGCAAAACGCAGTTCCTGAGTGCGAACCCCCGTTTGCATGATGATTTGCGTCGCCGTTTTAGTGATCACACTGCCTGTGTACCCGGCCAGATCCCTGATGAAATATGGAAGTTCTTCTGCGGTAAGGAAGGGAAAGTGGGTTTTCTTTGGCGTTGCCAAGGCAGTCGCCAGATCGGGGGCCGGGTTGTATTCCGCACGCCCGGTCACAATGGCATAGCGAAATACCTCACCACAACGCTGGCGTACTTTACGCATCTTCTCCAGCGCACCGCGTTTCTCCAAGCGCCGGAGCGTTTCGAGCAGCTCCATTGGCTTAATCTCAGCAATCGGGCGTCGACCAAGGTAAGGGAATATGTCCTTCTCGAAGGTATCAATGATTTCATCGCGATAACGTAAAGACCAACGATCAGCCTTTTGCTTATGCCACTCGCGGGCGATAGCCTCAAACGTGTTTTCAGAAGAGAGTTTTTGCGCCAGCTTATCCGCCTTCTTCACCTCACCAGGATCGCCCCCTGCAGCCAAGACTTTACGCGCCTCGTCTCTCTTTTGGCGTGCATCAGCTAAAGAGACATCCGGATAAACGCCGATCGATAGCATCTTTTCCTTGCCGACAAAACGGTACTTCAGTCGCCAGTATTTTGAGCCATTCGGTTTAACCAACAGATACATGCCGCCCCCGTCAGTTAGCTTGTAAGCCTTATCTATCGGCTTAGCCGTTTTCACCTTAATGTCCGTTAGTGGCATAGCATCTCCATTGAAAATATAAGCAGCGCGGCGTATGTGTGGCACAGCCAAGTTAGAGGAATAAGGGGTTACCGCATAGCCTGGGGGTGCCAAAAAACAGCATACAATTTTACACCCCCTAAAGCACCCCCAAAGTTTTATTGATGCAGGTAGAATCAGGTTGAGCTCCGGAGACAATAATGAGCATTTAATTCAGTAATTACGGGGGTTTTGTTGAGTTTAGTAGAGTGTGGGAGACACTGATTGGCGGAAGATCACAGGAGTCGAACCTGCCAGGGACCGCTGGCGGCCCCATCTGGATTTGAAGTCCAGCCGCCCCACCGGGGACGATGATCTTCCATTTGGAAGAATGGTGTAAGGCGGTGATTATAGCTTGTTTATTGTATGGTGCTAGCCATTCAATAAACATGATGAATAATCCCCTCAAGTAAGAGTGGGATGAGACATTATTGAGAGTACCGAATCAGTTAATAGCTCACTTCGCCATATTTATCGCGGTGTTCTTTCGGGGTAATGGAATAGCCTTTTTTGAATACCGAATAGAAGTATTGTAGCGATGGATAGCCGCACATTTGCGATATTTCATTGATAGGCAAGGAAGTGGCAGCCAATAAGTTACGCGCCCGATCAAGCTTTTCTTCATGAATTACGCCATGAATGGTCTGCCCAATGTCATCCTTAAAGCGCTTTTCCAGATTTGAGCGCGACATTCCTACCGCATCTAATACCTGCTCAACCTTAATCCCCTTACAAGCATGATGGCGAATATAATGCATCGCCTGAATCACTGCCGGATCACGTAGCGAGCGGAAATCGGTTGAGCGGCGGGCCATGACTTTAACCGGTGGCACCAGAATGCGCTGTAATGGCGCTGTCTCTTGTTGTTTCTGACGCTGATTAAGGCGTTGATGCAACAACTTAGCTGCCCGATAGCCCATCTGCCGGGTTCCCTGCACCACCGAAGAGAGTGCCACCCTCGATAAATAGCGGGTTAACTCTTCATTATCAATACCAATAACACTCAGCTTCTCGGGTACCGCAATATCCAGATGCTCGCACACTTGGAGCAAATGTCGCGCTCGCGCATCCGTCACAGCAATAATCCCGGTCTGGTGTGGTAAGGTCTGCACCCAGTCCGCCAGGCGGTTCTGGGTGTATTGCCAGTTAGCCGGCGCGGTAGCCATTCCTTGATAAACCACCCCTTGGTATTGCTCCGCCGCCACTAACTGTCGGAAAGCATATTCTCGCTCCTGCGCCCAGCGCTTATCACTGCTGGCAGGCAGTCCGTAGAAAGCAAAACGATTTAAACCCTTTTCTTTCAAGTGCATAAAAGCAGCCTCAACCAGCGCTGCATTATCCGTCGCAATATAATCGACCGGCGGATAATCTGCCGGTTGATGATAAGAGCCCCCCACGCCAATAATCGGAACATCTACATTCGCCAGTAATTGCTCTATCTGCCGATCATCAAAATCAGCAATAACACCGTCACCCAGCCAATCTCGAATGTTATCGATACGGCAACGAAAATCCTCTTCAATAAAAATATCCCAATCACATTGTGAAGCTTGCAAATACTCACCGACCCCTTCCACCACTTGCCGGTCGTATACTTTGTTAGCGTTAAACAGCAAGGTTATCCGGTAGCGTTTCTCAAACATGGGAATGGCTCCTGAAATAGGTGGGATATCAAGACTCAATAAGCAGAGAGATCAACGCAGTATGGCATTGATCTCTTTGCAAAAAGATAGGGTTAAACCCGGCGTTTGGTCGCGGAATCCATCCATACAGCCAGCAACAAAATCGCACCTTTGACAATGTACTGCCAGAAAGTCGGCACATCCAGCATGCTCATCCCATTGTCGAGAGAAGCCATAATAAATGCGCCCATCACCGCACCAGCAACACTGCCGATACCCCCTGCAAGGCTGGTACCACCAATCACACAAGCTGCGATGGCATCCAATTCGGCAATATTACCCGCAGAAGGTGAACCCGCCCCTAGGCGGGAGCTAAGAATCAGACCGGCTATTGCCACCATCAATCCATTGATAGCAAATACCGCCAGTTTGGTGCGTTCTACGTTGACCCCAGATAAACGGGCTGCATCGATATTGCCGCCAATGGCGTAGATCCGGCGACCAAAAGCAGTCCGGGTAGCCATAAATATACCGGCCAGCATCAGCGCCGTAAGAATTAATACCGGGGTAGGGACACCACGATAATCATTCAATAAATATATAGCCCCAAGAACTATTACAGCAGTAATAGATTGGCGAGTAACATCTCCCTGGGGTGCAGCAACCGGCAAACCCAGCCGAATACGGTGACTACGCCGACGCCATTGCCAGGCCACAAACAACATCAGGCCAATCGCCCCGATACCAAAACCGAATCCATTAGGCAGGTAGCTTTGACCGATTTGTGACATCGCATTACTGGTTGGCGATACCGTGGTGCCGTTGGTGATACCGATTAAGATGCCACGGAAAGCCAGCATTCCGGCAAGGGTGACAATAAATGAAGGAACTTTGCGATAGGCAACCCACCAACCGTTCCATGCCCCCAGCACCAGCCCCAAGCCTAGCGTAACCACAATGGTTAACGGCAACGGCCAGCCAAGCCACACATCAAAAATCGCGGCCACACCGCCCAGCAACCCCATCATCGAACCGACCGACAGATCAATTTCCGCTGAGATAATGACAAACACCATCCCCACCGCCAAGATGCCAGTGATCGCCGTTTGGCGCAGAAGATTCGAGATATTTCTGGCGCTGAGATAGGCCCCTTCAGTGGTAAAAGTGAAAAACAGCATAATAATGGCAATAGCGGCCAACATGACAAAAACTTGCAAATTAACTGATTTTAGCCGAAATAGTGGCTTTTTAACGCCATTTTCTGGTGTATTCAGTTCAGACTGATTAGCTTGCGACATGGGTTTCACTCCTGAGTGCGGCTTCCATGACCTTTTCTTGGGTCAGGTTATGGTTAATGAGATCAGCTTTGATGCGCCCCTGATGCATGACCAACACCCGATCACTTAATCCCAAAACCTCCGGCAATTCAGAGGAAATCACAATGACCGCAATTCCCTGCTGGACCAATTGATTGATAAGTTTATAGATTTCATATTTTGCGCCGATGTCTATACCACGAGTTGGCTCATCGAGAATCAAAATTTTCGGGTTCAGTAACAGGCATTTAGCCAGAATCGCTTTTTGCTGATTACCACCGCTAAGGCGGGCAATCGCCAGCTCTGATGAAGAGGTTTTGACCTTTAACCGCGCCAGAGACTGCGCAATGGTGGATTGTTCTTTGGCATCATCCAGCATGCTAAAAGCACCGGTAAAATCATCCAAGGCCGCCAGTGTGATATTCGCGCCCACCCCCATCACCGGTACGATGCCGTCTTTTTTGCGATCTTCTGGCACCATCGCAATGCCCAGTTTCATCGCCTGCTGACACGTGTTGATGGCCACCGGTTTACCATCAATAAAAATATCTCCCTGCCAACGGCCCGGATAGACGCCGAACAGACATTGCACTGTTTCAGTTCGACCTGAGCCTACCAGCCCGGCAACACCTAGAATCTCGCCACGTTTCAACACGAAAGAGACCTCATCGACCCGGCGAATATGGCGGTTGACCGGATGCCAGGCACAGAGATTTTCCACCCGTAGAATTTCTTCGCCAATATGGTGGGCTTCATGGGGGTAAAGCTCTTTCAGTTCGCGGCCTACCATCATAGCGATAATGTCATCTTCGCTCATGGTCGCCGCCGGGCGGGTACCAATATGACGACCATCGCGGATCACACAGATATGATCGGATATCGCTTTGACTTCATTCAATTTATGCGAGATATAGATACAGGCAATACCGTGGTTTCGCAGGTCACGGATAATATCCAGCAAAATAGCGGTTTCACTTTCAGTCAGTGAGGCGGTCGGTTCATCTAATACCAGTAGCCGCACTTGTTTATTCAGCGCTTTCGCAATTTCAACGAGCTGTTGCTGCCCAAGGCCCAACTCACCGACGGGGGTGTGAGGATCGACGACCAGTTTGACCTGTGCCAACATCCGCTGGCAGCGTAAATACATGGCATCGTAATCCATAATGCCGAAGCGCCCCCATTCGGAACCGAGGAACATGTTTTCCAGCACCGACATCTGTTTCACTAACGCCAGTTCCTGATGAATTATCGCAATGCCCTTTTGCTCTGTTTCACGAATATTTTTGGCCTGTAACATTTCACCTGAAAAAAATATTTCTCCCTGATAAGAACCGGTGGAATAAATACCACATAACACTTTCATTAGTGTGGATTTTCCCGAACCGTTTTCACCGCATAACGATAATACTTGTCCGGCCTCTAATGTCAGGCTGATATTATCTACGGCTTTAACCACACCGAATTGCTTAGTAATATTTTTCATTTCTAGCAGGTAGGGCATAACCCCTCCTTAATACTGCTGATTTTATAGCATTGCGGCTACATTAAATAACGGCCATGTTAATAAATTAAATAACTGGCCGTTTATTACAAAGTCTAATCAGCAATATGCCAATCAATAAACATCTGCTTTTTTGTGGAATCCGTCGGCTATGATAGTGCTATCAATATTGCTTTTATCAACTTGAATCGGTGTTAATAAATAAGCAGGAACATCTTTTATACCATTATTTAATTTACTGTTGGCTTTTGGTTCCTCACCTTTACCCAGGGTGACTGCAATTTCTGCCGCATCATTGGCTAATTTACTGATTGGTTTATATACGGTCATGGTTTGCGTACCCGCAACAATTCGTTTTATTGCAGCCAAATCAGCATCCTGACCGGAAATAGCTACCTTCCCTGCCAACCCTTGTGCGGCTAACGCCTGAATTGCCCCGCCAGCAGTTGCATCATTGGATGCCACCACAGCATCAATCTTGTTATTGTTGGCAGTGAGTGCATTCTCCATAATTTTCAAGGCATTTTCTGGTAACCAGGCATCAACCCACTGATCACCGACAATTTTTATTTTCCCCTCTTTTATCAGTGGATTAAGCACTGTCATTTGCCCTTGGCGGAACAACTTGGCATTGTTGTCGACGGGTGACCCCCCCATCAGGAAGTAATTGCCTTGCGGCACCCGCTCAACCAGGCTTTTCGCCTGCAACTCACCCACTTTTTCATTATCAAATGAGATATAAAAATCAATATCAGCGTTATTTATCATACGATCATACGCTAATACCTTTATCCCTTCCCGTTTAGCCTCGGCGATAACGTTACTTAATACTTGACCGTTATAGGGAATAATAACTAACACATCAACGCCGCGATTAATCATATTTTCTATTTGCGACATCTGTGTTTCTTCATTGCCATTTGCAGATTGCACAAATACTTTAGCGCCAAGTGATTCAGCTTTGTTAACAAAAATGTCGCGGTCTTTCTGCCAACGTTCCAGGCGGAGATCATCTATCGCCATACCGATTTTAATTTCTTTACTAAATCCGGGCTGGCTAATCATCACCAGAACGGCACATGCGGAGAGTAAAATGTTCTTAAATTTCATCTTTCGGTACCTTTCTTATTGTGCAAGCAGGGTAAGAGAAACGGTAAACATCGACTGCAATAGGGATTGTTGACGCTTATTTGCACATCGGCAATTACAGATTTTCATCCGCCAATTATGTTTTTTGGTTTAATGTTAATTTTATGATAACGATCATGTTTTCTTCCTCATAAAATGCATAATTCCATTACGGGATGTTATCCGTGTAATGAATATCTAAGCATTTTTTATAATTAAGCGGTTATTTATGAGATCTACACCACAATTAATAATTCTCTGAATTTAAGTGTGAAATAACGTAATTGAGAGAATCGCTAACAACTCCGAAGATAAAAGCTCATCAGCCCGGCAAAAGCGGGGCCAGCTTCCAAGGAGTATTGCATGCAATCTTATTTTGATGAATTAGAACAAGTGCGTTACGAAGGCAGCCAGAGCGCTAACCCGCTGGCATTTCATCACTACAACCCGGATGAAATTATTCTTGGCAAGCGAATGGCCGACCACCTCCGGTTTGCGGCCTGTTATTGGCATACCTTCTGCTGGGGCGGGGCCGATATGTTTGGCGGCAATGCCTTTGATCGCCCGTGGCAGCATCCGGGGGATGCACTGGCTCTGGCAAAACGCAAAGCCGATGTCGCATTTGAATTCTTTCATAAACTGAATGTGCCTTATTACTGCTTCCATGATATCGATGTCTCGCCAGAAGGCGCGTCAATGAAAGAGTATCTTAATAATTTTGCCGTAATGACCGAGGTATTGGCCGAGAAACAAGAGAGCAGCGGCGTAAAATTATTATGGGGTACAGCTAACTGCTTTACCCATCCACGCTATGGCGCAGGGGCAGCCACTAACCCTGATCCAGAAGTCTTTAGTTGGGCTGCAACTCAAGTCTTTACTGCCATGAATGCCACCAAAAAACTCGGCGGTGAAAACTATGTGTTATGGGGCGGGCGTGAGGGCTACGAAACACTGTTAAACACCGATTTGCGCCAGGAACGCGAGCAGATTGGCCGCTTTATGCAGATGGTGGTGGAGCACAAACATAAAACCGGTTTCCAGGGCACGCTATTAATTGAACCTAAGCCACAGGAGCCCACCAAGCATCAGTACGACTATGACGTGGCTACCGTTTATGGCTTCCTCAAGCAGTTTGGGCTGGAAAAAGAGATTAAAGTGAATATTGAGGCCAACCATGCCACATTGGCGGGCCACTCGTTCCATCACGAAATCGCCAGTGCTATTGCCTTAGGTATTTTCGGTTCAGTAGATGCTAACCGTGGTGATCCACAGTTGGGCTGGGATACCGATCAGTTTCCAAACAGTGTAGAAGAGAATGCATTGGTGATGTTTGAGATCCTCAAAGCGGGTGGTTTTACTACCGGTGGGCTGAACTTTGATGCAAAAGTACGCCGCCAAAGTACCGATAAATATGACCTGTTCTATGGCCATATTGGGGCGATGGATACCATGGCGCTGGCACTGAAAGTTGCCGCCAAAATGATTGAAGATGGTCAGTTGGATCAACGCGTTGCCAAGCGCTATGCCGGTTGGAATACTGAGATGGGTCAGCAAATTCTGCAAGGTAAACTGTCGCTGGAAGAGCTGGCACGCTATGCCGAACAGCATAACCTGAACCCGCAACATCAGAGTGGTCATCAGGAGCAGTTAGAAAATCTGGTTAACCGCTATTTATTCGGCTGATGTTTAAGATGGGGCACCCGCTGCCCCAATCTCACCTATAAGGAAGGTATATGTACCTTGGCATCGACTTGGGCACCTCCGGCGTCAAAGCAATTCTACTGGCCGAAAACGGGCAAGTAGTTGCGAGCCAAAGTGCCGCTTTATCCGTCTCGCGCCCACGCCCGTTGTGGTCGGAACAAAACCCGGCTGACTGGTGGCAGGCAACCGATCAGGCCATGCAGGCTCTGGCCGCAGCACATGATTTGCAGCAGGTAAAAGCCCTTGGGTTAACCGGGCAAATGCACGGCGCAACCTTACTGGATAAACAACATCAGGTGCTGCGCCCAGCCATTCTATGGAATGATGGCCGCAGTTTCGCCCAATGTCAGGCACTGGAGCAAGCAGTACCCGAGTCGCGCCAGATTACAGGTAATCTAATGATGCCCGGGTTTACCGCACCAAAACTGAAATGGCTGGCTGAGCATGAGCCAGATATTTTTAGTCGTATTGATAAGGTACTGTTACCAAAAGATTATCTTCGCTTTCTGATCAGTGGTGATTTCGCCAGCGATATGTCCGATGCCGCCGGTACTATGTGGCTGGATGTCGCGCAGCGTGACTGGAGTGATGAGATGCTGGCCGCCTGCGGTTTAAACCGCCAGCACATGCCAGCACTGTTTGAAGGCAGCCAGATTACCGGCCATGTCAGTACAGCTATTGCCCACCGCTGGGGTATCAACACCATACCGGTAGTGGCCGGAGGTGGTGATAATGCTGCCGGTGCTATTGGTGTTGGTCTGTATCAGACCGGACAGGCGATGTTGTCGCTGGGTACCTCCGGCGTCTATTTTGCCGTCAGTGACGGCTTTCTCAGCAACCCCGCCAGCGCAGTTCATAGTTTTTGCCATGCATTACCAAATACCTGGCACCTGATGTCAGTGATGCTAAGTGCCGCATCCTGTCTTGACTGGGCTTGCCAACTCACCGGCGTCGATAATGTTCCTGCACTGATAGCAGAAGTGGAGAAAGCACCGCCAGCGGCTACCCCGGTATGGTTCTTACCCTACCTTTCTGGCGAACGGACGCCCCATAATAACCCTAATGCTAAAGGGGCATTCTGGGGCTTTACCCACCAACATGGCAGGGCAGATTTAGCCCGTGCGGTGTTAGAAGGGGTGGGATTTGCTTTAGCTGATGGGATGGACGCGGTGCATGCCAGCGGATTGCAGCCGACATCAGTCACATTGATTGGCGGGGGGGCTCGCAGTGCCTATTGGCGGCAAATGTTGGCTGATATCAGTGGCCAAACGCTGGAATATCGTACCGGGGGGGATATCGGCCCAGCGTTGGGCGCAGCCCGGTTGGCTCAAATTGCACTGAACCCAGAAACGCCATTAGCAGACTTATTACCTGAACTGATATTGGAACAAACCCATTTACCTGATACCGATCGCCATCACTATTACACTGCTCAACGGACAATCTTCAAAAAGCTCTATCAGCAATTACTGCCGTTATGTGAGTAAATAACACCTCAGGGCTGGCGAGTAATATCCCTCAGCCCTGAGCGTATTAGTAATAGTTGATTTTCACGATGGCTGTGGCATCAAATTGACCTAATTTCACTGATTGCCCGGCAATAGCATTCAGGCTGGCAGTATAATTTTTTGTCACCTGAGTCACATCGTTCAACTGCGCGAACTCGTTATAACGGTTATATACAATCGCCTGACTGGCATCATTATAAATCGTCAATTTCGTGCCGTTTTGCATATCAATGGCATTATCACCCACTAACGGATTCGTGGTTGAGAACTGCGCCTGAATAGAAAAATTGGACAAGCAACCTTGTTTGACTGCGGTAATGGAAAACGGCTGACTAATATTATTGCCGCTATTTTGTAGTAGCGCTTTATTGAATACGCCAAAATTCACGATTTGTGATTCTGGATATACCACCAAGTCCGCACCGCAGGCAATAAACCGTACTCCCGTTAACCCTGATAAGGCATAACGCAAGTTCTTTGCCCCAGGGGTCAGATTCAGCCCAGTTGAACCATCAAGTTGGAATACCGTGAAGTTATCTGCACCCACATAATAACCGCTCGAAGGTGGGTTACCGGTCACTTTAATATATAGCCGGAAAGTCACCGTAACGGTAACATTTTGCCCTTTAGCTATCGGAGAGGAATTGGTATTTAAACGGGCCGCGTTAGTTTCTAAATCCTGCCCATTATAACTGACACCTAATTGCAACCCCTGCCCCAACGATTGATGTAGCGGGTTAAAATAGAACCACACTTGGTCAATCGTCGAGCCTAATACGTTATCGCAATAGGCTGTAACAGTAATATCGTTCGATTCCCAGACTTTCGTCCCTGCCGCAACGTTCGATGGTATCGCTAATTGCCCGATAGGTATTGCAGGTTTAATCACAATACCGGTTCCCTTTTCAACACAATCAAGGGCATAGGCCGCCTGCGATAACAGCAGCGCCACCAATAAAATAACTACCGAGCCACCCATCCGGCCCATTTTATTTAACATAGCATGAGTCATTGTCATTCCTTTACCGGTACCGGAAGGCTGCGCGCATTACTTTTTCTTTTCCGCAGGTTGAATTTGGCAATCAACAGCCGAGCAGTTAAAAATACGGATGACCATGCCACCAAAATCATCCATATAACCAATGCTATAACGACTGCCACTATAACCTGGCGTCTTGGCAATCTCAGTACCAAAAGGCGCGATCATTAGGCTATCGAAACCGGGGAAATTACCGCGATTATCCTGGCTTAAATACCCTAACGTGATGTAATACGGTGTCGGGTTATGAATTTTCAGGCTTTCACCTTGCTTACTAATCTGTAATTTTTCCTGCCAGATCTCGTTATAATCTGCTTTTATCGCCGTAGGGCGGTAAAATAGCTTCACTCTATTTTGAATCGCAATTTGTACCACGTTGGTCATTTCACTTTTTGGTGGCACTTCCCGCACGTTGAAATAGAATAGCGTCTCGCGATCTGTAGCTAATTTATCAGCATCAGGCAGTTTCATAATGCGCACCTGACTTTTTTGGCCGGCATTAATCCGCTGCATTGGCGGCAAAGCAACCAATGGGTTATCTACTTTCTGGCCAGCGGCATTTTCTAACCATGATTGTGCTAAATAAGGTGATGTTTTACTCTGATTTTGCAAAATAACACTGGCTGATTTATCGCTGCTGTTGAAGATAATCCGTGTCCGGTCAAGATTAATCGCCGCCTCACTGACCATAGTGGTAAGCAATAAGGCAATCCCTACTATGGCATTATTTATCTGCTGGTTCTTCCTAACCAGCATCATGTTATTAAGGTCTTTCATTTTCTGTTCCGCTCTAAATTAGATCGTTATGCTGTGAATAACTGCTTTAAGTAAGCAACAGTTTTGGGTAAAAAATAATTTACGGTCAATAATAGTTTTCGGTCAATAAACTATTTTAATTAATATTTTTCCATATTGCTGCCTAACCTACTGACAAGGAAGTAGAATTTTCCCTGAACTCATGCCGTTATTTTCCGGCAATACTATCTTGCACTGCTTTTTGCCCCACTGAACCGTCAGTTTCCCGGCATCTTCTAAGCCAGCCAAATAGGCCAAGCCACTTTCGCCTAAAATACCTACCTCAGCTCCGGTTTTATCAGCAATAACCGATGACCCAAGTGGTGGGAAACTACCGTCATTGAGGCGGATTATGGCCATAATTTGCTGACCTTTTACTGCCCTAATTTCACGGTAACCAATAGCACCTTCGGTGAGGGTTTTTTGAATAACAGTATTATAGACTTCAATATCTTCCGGCAGGCTTTGCACATCAACCCGAACGTCTGACTGCTGATAACTGGTAACGCCATTTACCACTGCCACACCAAACCGATTGGTAATCGCCGAATTATTATTCAATGACACACCTGAAACATCGCCGGTATCAATCATTATTCTTGGCTCATTACCCGATTTATTCTGGTGAGCTGAAACACCCTTCGCAGTCGCGGTTATCGAGCCATACCAGTTGGTATTCAACGAGTTATATTCATTATTTTTATGGCTGGCATCAACACCAAACTCACCATAAGGGGAGCTATGCTGATAGCCGCCACGGAACACGCCATTGCCTTGCTGTATTTCAGGGCTGGCGCCCCCGGCGCTGACACGCCAGATATTCCTCGGGTCCTGGCTGTTGAAATAGGAGATATTCTGCGAGTAGCCGTTGTTCTTATCACGTTGCGCGTCATAACTGACCTGCTGCCCAACACCAATCGGGACGCTGAATGAGAAGAACACCTGATTTTCGCTTTCATACTGGTATTTCACTTTATTGGCAGAGATTGTCGTCGAAATGCCTTTAAAAGAGCCAATATCAAATATTTTGCTGACAGAAACACCGTAATTATTACTGGATACATCATTCCAGTAAGTTTTATGGGTAGCAGATAAGTACATAGTGATATCCGGCCAGGCCAAATATTGGTTCGCGGTCACGGTGTATGTTTGCTTATCATTTTGTAGATAATTATTGCCATTTAGCCGATCCAAGTACTGGCTCATGCTCATAAAGTTCTTTTCGGAAAAACGGTATCCGGCAAAGGTAATCTGGCTATTAGTCTGGTCAAAACGCTTGGAATAGTTAACCCGGTAGCTTTCACCGCTCTGCTTCCCTTCATGCGGTAACTGAGAGCGGGAATGTGTAACATCGACAGACAGCGCGCCGAAATCATGTAAGTTTTGCCCAGCACCCATGGCTATCGCGGTGTAGTCCTGTGACGTCGCAATCACTCCGCCATACAAGGAAACATCATTAAATGCCCCCCATGAAAACTCACCATTAAAGAAAGTCGGATCACTCACCGCGTTATTGCTGCCCTGCATCGGACGGCCCAAAGCCGTTTTATAGCGGATGGCGCCTTTGCGGGTTAAAAATGGTACGGTTGCGGCGCTAACCTGGAAAGTGGTTACACGACCATCTTCCTCTTCCACGCGGACATCAATATTGCCCTGTACCGCCTCACTAATATCCTGAATAACAAACGGCCCCGGAGCAACGTTGGTTTGGTAAAGGGTACGGCCATTCTGGCTCAGAATGACTCTGGCATTGGTGCGAGCAATGCCGATCACTTGCGGTGCATAGCCACGCAGTGTCGGTGGCAACATCCGCTCATCACTGGAAAGTGATGCCCCCAGAAAACGAAATGAATCGAAAATACTGGAGCTGAGATAGGTTTGACCACCAATAAATTTAGCCCCTATCGCTGGGATAGCCCGAAATGCATACACTTGTGACCAGTCAAAATTACTGTAGTGCGAGCCTTCTGTTTCATTATTGATATATTGGTAATCAGCACGGATACGCCATGGCCCCATATTGGCGCCCGCAGTTCCGTAGCTGCTAAAATTAGTGCTACTACTACCACTTTTCGGCGCATAGCGATTACCAAACAGGTTGTAATCCAATATAGCGCCAGGAATACCATCATCCCATTGAGAAGGCGGCACCCAATTAGGATCACTGTAAGCTAACCATGCTTGTGGAATAGAGATAATTAAATATTGTTTTTCTTTATCGTAATTTGCCGTAATCTCTTCTTTTTGATCAATAGAGACACACTTGCCATCATTCCATAATGTCAGCGACTCACGCACAGCCGGAGCTAACCCCAGCAGATCAACTAAATCTGGTGACAGGCATAATTTAGTTAATTTCCCATCATCGACAGGTAAATAGGGTACCAGGTAGCGCTCAGGTAACAGCCGGCCATTAATCAGGACATCAAGCAGATAATCACCCGGAGGGGTATAATCATCAACCTCAAAACGAGACAGATCGATATTACTGCGATCTTTTGCATCGATAATATTGGTATTAAACTCTACTGCTGCAGCCATTCCAGGCAATAATAAACTTAAACCTGCCAATGTTAATATTTGCACCATTCGAAAGATCATTTCTTTTCTTCTAGATTTATATTGCATAAATAAATCACTGTCTTATGGCAAAGTATTAATAAAGGGGAGTCTCCTCCCCTTAAATTGAAGCTACATACGCCGCTGTAACGTCAAATAAGCAGGGTATGACCCAAAGTAATTGGTGTTTCAGCAAAGCAGCAAACAAGTGCCGCTAATGCTGCTGCAACGCCAAGTACGAAGGATAATTTTATTTATAGTTCAGCGCGTAAGTAGCCTGGGACACGATAGTACCGGTTGTTACAGGTGCGCCAGTTGCTTCAACGCGAGCTGCGAATACTATCTGATTCGGGCCAGTTACCAGATTAACATCAGCACCGGTATCACCCACTTTCAGCAATGCACCGTTAGTGTCGATCAGACGAATACCTGCACCACCTGCGCTACCGGTGTTTGCCAGCAATGCTGGAGAGGTTGCATCAGAAACGCCGCCGAAAGTTACGGTAACTTTAGACATTGCAGGGTAAGTTACTGAACCTGCTGTTTGTTCAGTCAGATCACAATCTTGCAGGTCAATGTTGTACTGAACGTTCTGAGAATATTTATTACCGGTTTCCAGTAATTTATTCGCTACCTGACCCATATCTACGCTGATATCAGTAGAGTTCGGCGCGATAGAGCATGGTGCATTAATAACAGTACCGGTAAAATGAATACGGCCATTACCTTCATCTGCAGCAAATGCTTGGGAAATGAAAGCAGAAGATGCCAACGCAATAATCAATGCACTTTTCTTAAAATTAGACATATTAAAAAACCTTTATTTAGACACCATATTTAAAGAATACGCTGATGGAATACCATCAACGGCTCACGTCATTACCGATGGCTATAACAACGATAAAATAAATAAAAACATGAAAGTAAAAATG
>NZ_JAZGQA010000299.1:0-3364 GCF_048593855.1 Yersinia sp. 2542 StPb PI | reverse complement strand
GTATTTAGTATATTGTAGTGGTCAAGCAAAACTGGCCACGGCGTTAGAGTTTTTCCAAAACAATCGTTCTGATTCATTCGGCGTCAAACCACCATTATATTGATGAGGTCTGAGCTGGCTGTAATATCCTGTGATGTAATTCGTTATTGCCGTGCTGGCTTCGCTAAAATTCACGTAGCCGTTATCCGGTACCCACTCTGTTTTCAGGCTTCTGAAGAACCGTTCCATTGGGCTGTTATCCCAGCAATTCCCCCGGCGACTCAGGCTTTGCTTTATCTGACACCTCCACAGTAACTGCCTGAAATTCCTGCTGGTATAGTGGCTGCCTTGGTCCGAGTGATACAGTAAATTAGCCGGCTTTCCTCGCGCTTCCCAGGCCATGGACAGCGCTTTAGCTGTCAATGCAGAATCCGGGAAAAATGACATCGCCCAGCCAACCGGTTTACGGGAAAACAAATCGAGTACAACAGCCAGATAAGCCCAGCGTTTTCCCGTCCAGATATAAGTCACATCACCGCACCAGGCCTGATTAGGCTCGGTAACAGCAAACTGGCGATCCAGATAATTAGGGATCTCAATGTGTTCCTTAGACGCCTTCTTATAACGATGGCCAGGTTGCTGACAGCTGATAATATTGAGCGCTTTCATCAGCTTTGTTGCCCGCCAGCGGCTCAGTTTTATACCTTTGGTGGTGACCATCGCGGCAATGCTTCGCGCTCCTGCTGAGCCGTTACTTTCGCGATAAACTTCACGCACAAGGCTCAGTAATGCCACTCTCGTGGCGTCAGGCCTCTTTGGCTGCTGCCAGTATTTATAGCTGCTGCGATGAACCCCAAACACGTTGCACACAACGGCAACAGGAAACCGAGCCCTGAGTTTCTCAACTAATGAGAATTGTTCAGGGAGTCTGACATCAAGAGCGCGGTAGCCTTTTTTAATATATCCCTTTCCATTTCAACGCGTTGAAGTCTTTTCTTCAACTCACGTATCTCAATCTGCTCAGGTGTCATGGGTGACGCTACGGGTGATTTTCCCGCTCGCTCTTCTTTCAGTTGTCGAACCCATTTGTCCATCGTGGATTTGCCGACATTCATCGCAGTGGCAGCGGCGGTGTAGTGCTGATCGAGTACAAGCTGGGCAGCTTCGAGGCGAAACTCGGGGCTAAAATTGCGTCTGTTACGTCCGGTCATAATGTCACCTGTTTTGACTATGAGGTGATGATATCACCTCTATTCAGGTGGCCAAATTCACTATGCCACTACAATAGAACCCGCCATCATTAACTGATGGCGTTGTATACTGACAATAAAAATATCTAAGACGCCCCAAAGGTTATTGCATTTACTCCGTTACGCTTTGCTGCTTATACTTGTAGTAGAGTTGGGTCAGACTGGTCACACAGTATTTTTTGAATATATTCATTTTATGTGCACTTATCGCGGACTTACTGACATCAAAAAGTATTGAAATTTTTTCACTCGACATGCCAATCAGTAAACACGGTAAGATCTGTTTCTCTCGCTTTGTGAGCTTTAATGATTTCGGTTTTGCTCGCGAATAAATCGTAGATGAATCACTTAATAAATAATCAGTACAATATAGACAACCGCAAAGGACAGTCTCTATCTCTGGGACGGATGTTGTTTTGCATAGGTAGACAATATCTGTTTTTTTTGAAAAGAAATAATCGTCTGACAAGCCACTTTCTTTAGAGTAAAGGATAAGACTTTTCTTCTTTATCGTCTGGTCAATCAATTTAAAAAATCGAAATTGATCAAACATAGATATATTATCGATATCAAAAATCACTACGGGATTAAAAGAATTTATAATTAGAGATTCAAATTCAGTTAAAGTGGTACACACTTTAATAGTGTCACTGTTCATACCCTGACGGCTAATAATAATTGGTTCGGTGATTTGTTTTAAAGCAAACCGAATTAAATCACTACCACTGTATATAATAACATCTCTCATAAATCACCTTTTACATTTAGATTATCTAACGATTAATCGAATAAACAAACAGTTAAACGCAAATCAAATATCTGGTGTGGGTCAAAGAGTATGCGTTGAGACCGTCCCTGGTCTCTTTATCCATCCTGGTTTAATAGTGGTTAATCGTGAAAATAATTACCCTTTAGAACAATAAAAATAACAGTAATGCTCAACAGCCTCAAACCACATGTGTATTAAGTTCAAGGTGATTTATCAACAGTAACTTTTACCTTACGCCATGGAAAATTCATTTCCCCATGGCGAGGCTAATAACATCATTTAACGTAAGTTATTAATAATAGTTAATCAAAAATACCACTTTCCCATCGGCTCTTCCTGGCGAGACTGTCGATGCCGTTTGATAATATCGCGCAGATAACGGTATCTTCACTGATTGTTGACTGTTGGTGAGAGATACTGTGATGTTTTTGGAAAAATCTAAAAGAGACGGTGAACTTGTCGCGCCATAACCCAATTGTATTCCGACGCCTTTTGCAGCCGAAGCATTAGAACTGTCGACAGCAAAAATACCATTACTGGAATTCAATATTGCTGTTGCCGGGGTCAATTTAACATTTAAGGTATTATTGATAGGCTGACCCACCGTCGTGCTACCTGTTCCCTCCACAATGTTGTAGGAGCTATTATTAAAATACCCATGGAAAACAGGACAATTTGTCAGGTTAATAGATGCGTCTTTCCACGGTGTTGTCGATCCAATCCCGGTAAAATATTTACTCACCTCAAAAGACCCCATCGCAACATTCACATCGGGTGTGGTGCAGGTTTGAGACACAATATTTAAGCTGCCACTAAAGCTGAGGTTATAAATCGGTATTGGTGCACTATTGGTGAGCGTCGGATCCGTCGAAAGATTTAATCTTACGCGCGGTAAATTAGCACCGTTAATCGTGCCGGGAGAAACAGGGCCAATTTTAATCAGTGAAAGTACCGCATTGATTCTTACATTAAAATTGAAGAATGACGTTCCGGAATAGGTTGTGGTATAGGCGACCGTAGGTAGCGCCTGATTGCTCAAGTCGCTCGATACAACAACCCCAATACCGGGAACCTGGGTCTGATAAACACGATTAGGGAAAGGAGAACCACTCCAACTAGCTAGAGTGGGTGTACTGGTATACTCAAGAGTTTGAGGTGCGTTAAAAGACCCCGCGCCGCAGGTAAATGCATCAGTCGCGGTACCCG
Source organism: Yersinia sp. 2542 StPb PI (assembly GCF_048593855.1). NCBI lineage: Bacteria > Pseudomonadati > Pseudomonadota > Gammaproteobacteria > Enterobacterales > Yersiniaceae > Yersinia > Yersinia sp. 2542 StPb PI. The sequence continues at coordinate 160 of NZ_JAZGQA010000299.1, read as the reverse complement.
GATCTCTGAAATCAAGCCGATACACTACCGTTCCATTCGGCATGTCAGGCCCTACGGTAATACTGGCGGGTGACAGAGCGGCAACAAAGGTACGCGCTGGTGTGATTTTAGTGGTGCACGTCGCCAGTGCCAATGCATATTGGCTGCAACTCAATAACGC
>NZ_JAZGQA010000298.1:0-3376 GCF_048593855.1 Yersinia sp. 2542 StPb PI | reverse complement strand
CATCTAATTGAATGTATAGTTTGAAAATTATCGTATTTGTAATGTCTTAACTTACTATTTATTGATAACTCTCAATGTTGATTTTATTTCTAACAAATAAAGCTTTAAAGAAAATTCAAATCGATCAACCATTTTAATTCATGAACAAGTTGAGGTTAAAAATGGTTCCATCATCCCCACAGGAAAGTATTAAAAGAGTTTTGGCCGCAGAATATGTAAGAATGTCTACGGAACATCAGAAGTACTCTCTTGATAATCAATCTGAATATATAAGGGAATATTCACTGAGAAATAATATCACGATCATTCATACTTATAATGATGCTGGTAAAAGTGGGCTGAACATCTCAGGAAGACCAGGATTAAAGGCATTACTCGATGATGTTATTAATAAGAAAATAACCATTTCAGCTATTCTTGTTTACGATGTGAGTCGATTTGGACGTTTCCAGGATGCGGATGAAGCTGGGCATTACTCACACTTACTTCGTAAAAATGGCGTGAAAATTATCTATTGTGCAGAGCCATTTTCAGAGGAGCATCCTGAAATGTTTATGCTCGGGTTGTCATTTTCTCGACATGGGGCAGCAAGTTATAGTCGAAACCTTTCTGAAAAAGTATTCCTGGGGCAGGTTAATTTAATTAAAAGAGGCTACCATCAAGGAGGAGTGGCGGGCTATGGGTTACGGCGCTTATTGATTGATGAGCACCATGTACCAAAAGGAATACTTGAATTCGGCCAGAGAAAAAGTATCCAGACTGATCGTATTATTCTCTCTCCAGGACCTTTGGAGGAGATTAACATTGTCAATAAAATATTCGATATGTTTAACCTTGAAGGGAAACCTGAAATTGTTATTGCTACAGAATTAAACCGAACTAACGTTTTTGCTGAAAATGGAAATAAATGGACCCGAGGGAAAATACACCAAATACTCACGAATGAAAAATATATCGGTAACAGTATCTATAACAAAACCTCGTTTAAACTGAAACAACGGCATGTCAATAACCCCGAAGATGAATGGGTAAGGTTCAATGGAGCATATGAACCTATCATCAGTATTGATAAATTTAATCTTGCGCAAGAAATTATAGCATCAAGAATGGTAATTTTTACTGATGATGAATTATTGGAGAAACTGAGTATTCTTTTGATTAAAAGAGGGCGTTTGTCAGGGATTATAATAGACGAGGAGGAGTTGTTGCCATCAAGTAGTACTTATCGTTCCCGATTTGGTAGCTTGCTACGAGTATATAGCCTTATCGGATACAACCCAAGGCAGGACTATACCTATCTGGAAACCAATAAAGTTCTGAAGGGATTTCATTCTTCTGTAATCGAGACTATTATTGAAAATATTTATAAATCTAATGGATGGGTTAGTGATTCGCCCACAGAAGGGATTTTAAATATCAATGATGAATTCACTTTATCTGTCAATCTTGCTCGGTGCCAGCGGTTATCAGGGAATAGCTTAAGATGGAAAATCAGGTTTAATCATTTGTCAGTTCCAGATATCAGTATTGCTATTCGTATGGATAGCTTAAATAAGTCCCCTATTGACTATTATATTTTCCCTTCAATTGATGAGGTTTATAACCATTTAAGTTTAAAAGAGAAAAATACATTCGGTCTCGAATTGTATAATTTTAATACACTTAATCCATTTTACCATTTAGTGAGAAGAACAACATTTATAGAGAAAATAAAACGATGACCACTGAAAAAGTAGAAATGATAGACATATGCAAAATCATGGTTAGTAATCCAAGAGACCGGGATGTGTTTACTCATAATGAAATAAAAGAAAACATTAACCAGATTGGCCTTAAACGGCCCATCACGGTGAGAAGGATGGTTCATGATCACTTTGAATATGCACTGATTTGCGGGCAAGGTCGACTGGAAGCGTATCAAGAGTATAAAGAAACCATGATCCCAGCAATAGTTAAAAATGTCGATGAAGAAACAGGACATTTAATGAGTCTGGCTGAAAATATAGCTCGTAGAAAACCGAGAGCAGGAGAGCTTCTTGGCTGTGTAAGACAATTAAAAGTGCAGGGTCTGACAGACAAAGAAATCGGGTATCGGCTAGGTTATACAACCAGTTGGGTTCATGGTATCATGAATCTCATTGAAAGAGGGGAAAAAAAACTGCTCATTGCATTTGAATCAGGTTATATCCCATTATATCTGGCCGTAGAAATATCAAGAGCTGACGATAATGAAACCCAAAAGTCACTTACTGAAGCTCTTCTCAACGGACAGATAAAAGGAAATCAAATAAACCGCATCAAACGTATTCTTGATAGACGAAAAGAAGGAAGCAAAGGTGCTATTAATAATACATATACCAATGGTCGTCCTCAGAAAAAGTTGAGTCCAGAAGAATTATCAAAAATATATCAGAAAAATGTCAATGAACATAAAGACATCCTTGTTAAATCTAACTACGTCAATGAAACCATACTGGCCGTCAAGGAGATATTCAAGCAATTAATAGAAGATGATGACTTCTGTTCAGTATTGCGGAATAACAATATCACCAATATGCCTGAGGCTCTGCTTGATAAAAATTTTAATAGGGATAAAAATTATGATTAAGCAATGTTTTAATCAGCAGTTTCAAACATTCACGATAGCAAGCCTTGTGCATTCTAAGTCACTGCCAATCAATGTGAAATCCAGTATAAAGTATAAGCAAATACTTACGTCAATATCAGAAATTGGTTTAATAGAACCAGTGATTATTTTTATCACAGATGATGACTCTAAGAAGATTTTAGATGGACATCTTCGTATTGAAGCATTGAAAGATCTCGATATTGAGTTTGTTCACTGCCTAATATCACCCGTTGAAGATACCTATTCTTATAACAAAAGAGTTAACCGATTAACCATCATCCAAGAACAAAAAATGCTTCAAAAAGCCATCGATTCAGGCGTATCAATAGAAAAATTGAGTGCTGTTCTGGGGACATCATCAGTGACGCTCAATTCAAAGTTGAGGATATCTGATGGTATAGCCAAGGAGGTTATGGCACTTTTGGCGGAGAAAAGTGTTTCACAATCGATCTTTAGAATATTGCGAAAACTTAAACCTTACAAACAAATAGAAATGGTGACAACGATGATAAATATCAATAACTTCACCCAAAAATTCGCCTTGTCAATGCTTCATGCTATTGCTCCTGAGCATTTAATCAATAAAAGTAACAAGGAGTCAGATAATAAAGATATTGGAAAAACCCTTGCCAGATTAGAAAAGGAAATGGCAGCAATACAAATTGAAACCCAAAACATCCAAGATGAGTATGCTGAGAATAATCTAAAAATGGTCATTATAAGGTCACATATTATCAAACTACTCAG
>NZ_JAZGQA010000297.1:0-3396 GCF_048593855.1 Yersinia sp. 2542 StPb PI | reverse complement strand
CTGAAGTGATGGGTAAAATGGGGCGAGGGGAAATTAATGGAAAGGCCGAAACCATAATCAGCCTTTCCAAAATCACTTATTTATTGGGGACTTAGAGCACTTCACCATTGCTGGTAATAACCTGCTTATACCAGTCAAAACTTAATTTGCGTGAACGTGCCATGGTACCGGTACCGTCGTCGTTTTTATCCACATAAATAAAACCGTAACGTTTGCTATATTCACCTGTAGTGAATGATACACAATCAATACAGCCCCATGGGGTATAACCCATTAAATCAACACCATCTTCAAATACCGCTTTTTTCATTTGCTCAATGTGAGCTTTGAGGTAAGCAATGCGGTAATCATCGTGAACCATACCGTCGGCAGCCACTTTGTCGATAGCGCCAAAACCATTTTCAACAATAAACAGCGGCTTTTGATAGCGTTCGTACAATACGCTCAGTGAATAACGTAAGCCAACAGGGTCAATCTGCCATCCCCAGTCTGACGCTTTAACATGTGGATTTGGCACGCTGCCTTCAAAGCCAGAAAGTGAATTACCGCTGCCAGGGTTAGTGGCAGAAACTGCATTACTCATGTAATAACTCAACCCCATATAATCAGCACAGCCATCACGCAGAGTATCAAGATCACCCTCTTCCATTTTGATGGTGAATCCGCGACGCTCCCACTCGTTCAGAATATAGGAAGGGTAGTAACCGCGCATATGAACGTCACCAAACAGATAACGCTCACGCATAGCCTCTACTGAATACATCATGTCATCAGGATGGCAGGAGAATGGATACAACGGCACCATCGCCACCATACAACCAATTTTGAACTCAGGATTAATGGCATGACCAAGCTTGACGACTTTGGCGCTGGCGACAAACTGATGATGCAGCACTTGGTACAGCGTCTCTTCTGGATTTTCTTGCTCAGTAAATACCACCCCCGAACAGCAATAACCAAATAATGGATACTTCCAGTTGCGCTGGTTATTGATCTCGTTAAAGGTCATCCAGTATTTAACTTTACTTTTATAACGCGCCATCACCACTTCACTGAATTTCACGAAGAAATCGACCACCTGACGGTTTTTCCAGCCACCGTATTCTTTCACCAGATGCCAAGGCATTTCGAAGTGAGATAAAGTAATGACCGGCTCGATACCGTATTTCAGTAACTCATCAAACATATCGTCGTAAAATTGTAACCCGGCCTCATTGGGCTGCTGCTCATCGCCATTCGGGAAGATACGCGTCCAGGCAATAGAAGTACGGAAGCATTTGAAGCCCATCTCAGCAAACAGCGCAATGTCTTGTTTGTAATGGCCATAAAAATCAACCGCTTCATGGTTAGGATAACGGTAGCCGTCCTGTACGCCATCAGTCATCACCCGGTCAACTCCATGCGCACCACCAGACAGTACATCGGCGATACTCACACCCTTGCCGCCTTTATCCCAGCCGCCTTCAACCTGGTGTGCTGCAACTGCGCCGCCCCATAAGAAATCTTTCGGTAATTGTTTGTGGCTCATTATTTTCTCCCTTAATACTGTGGGCAACTGTACGCCCTTGAAATGAAAATCAATGGCGGGATGGCCCGCCTGAATATTTAAACAGTTAGCCCCGATTCATTTGCGCCTGAGTAATCGGCGCGCCAGATGCTTTAGCGCTGTTTTGCTGTTGCACACTTTCAGGCTCATCAGTAAACCCAACCAACCAAGTGAAAAGTGCGCCCAACACGAACGCTACCGTGATCGACAGCAAGAAACCAAGGAACTGCGCCATATGGCCCTCTTTGAAAAAGACCGGTAATACCGCAATACCCGGTAAGCAGTAACTCCATGACACCGCATTAAATGCCCCTGCGATAGCACCACCAATTCCGCCAGCAGCACAACTGCATAAGAACGGTTTTTTTAGGCGTAGTGCCACACCATAAATTGCCGGTTCGGTAATACCGAACAACGCGGTGATACCGGCCGACAGTGAAATACCCTTCATCTCACTATTGCGGGTTTTTAAGTAAACACCAAACATGGTGCCCGCCATGGCAAAGACAGCGGAAGCTTGCAGGCCAGTAAAGGTGTCATAACCCAGAGTCGCGTAGTTACCAACGGTAACAGGCGTGATCCCCCAATGCACACCCAGTGTGACCAGTGGCTGCCAGAAAGCGCCGACCATAAACCCAGCCGCTGCCGGGCTAAGGTTATAAAGCGAGTTATAAACACCACCAATCGCACCGCCGATCAGATTACCCACCGGGCCGAACACCAATAGCGTTAGTGGCACCATGATGGCAATACAGAACATTGGGGTGAATAGATTGCGCACCACCATTGGCAGGATCCGCTCAAAGAAGCGCTGCACGTAAGACATGGCCCATACCATCAAAATAATCGGAATAACCGAGGCGGTATAGCTCAGGTATTGCACGGGAATACCGAAGAAATCCAAGGTTGGCGATGATAAGGGAATACCCGCAATAGTGTTTAAAATATGGGCAACTTGCGGATTATTCAGTGCTTCTTGCATCAGTTGCTGAACGGCTGGATCGGCCGAATTCAGCATAGTAATTTTATTGGCCGTCAGCATATTCATATAATCAGGGCTGATCAGGGCACAAGCGGTAATAACTGCGGTGAAAGGATTAACATTAAATTTCTTGGCCGCGGTAAAGGCAACCAGCACGGGCAGGAAGGTAAAACCGGTCCAGGAAACAAAATTCAGAATACGGTAGGTGCCGCTCGTCGCATCCATCCAGCCAATGGCGGCAAGAAATGAAATAATCCCCTGTAAAATACCGCAGGCGGCTAACGGATAAAGGAATGGGGCGAAAATGCTGGAGATAATATCCATCAAACGGCTAACAATACCGACCTTGGGTGCAGCAACCGGGGCACTTTCATCGACATTAATCAAGCTGATGACATGTTTATAAGCATCGCCGACATGATTACCGATCACCACTTGCATTTGCCCACCCGCTTCAATAACGGTGATAACCCCTTTAACACGATTTAAACGTTCTTTGTCGACAGTTTTATTATCTTTCAATATAAACCGTAAACGGGTCGCACAATGTGTGACATTAATCACATTATTATCACCGCCAATATATTGGATAATTTCCTGAGCGGTCAGTGCGTAATCTATTGCCATTATTAATCTCCTGTCGCGGGTACTGAGCGTAAGATAACCAGAGCGTTATTGGCTTATTATTAATATTCGTAGCCGATTGAGATTGGATTCTAGCAAAAAGAAAAGCGAAGTCACGATATAACAAAAATCGTGAATTGGAATATGTCACACTCAAAAAACACGGTGTTTTATGGTGCTTTTTTATTAATTAATTGCGGGAGTTTTTTACCAATAGTTTCTATTATATATAATACTGGGATTA
>NZ_JAZGQA010000296.1:0-3409 GCF_048593855.1 Yersinia sp. 2542 StPb PI | reverse complement strand
CTGCGAGTTAATTAAAATCCGAATGTTATTTTATTAAAATGTGAGTGAATTGATTATGTTAACAATCGGTATTTTACTGCCCTAACAGGACATAATAGAAACATTCAGTTAACTGATTTAACTCATTATTTTCATTTGCGATCATGTTAATTTGATGGTAAAACAAGCATAAATAAAAATCAGACTCATTAATTATACCCTAAATAATTCGAGTTGCAGGAAGGCGGCAAGCGAGATAATCCCGATGAGCTTACATGAGTAACTGATTCGGGTTAGTGAGCGTAGCCAACACACAGGCAACTTGAAGTATGACGGGTATATAAAAATGAAATAGTAACGAATACTTACTTTTGAGTATTTCGCCTTAGTTGAATATGAAAACGATTCTTACTATTATTATTTTATCTGTTACCTTTTAGAGTCGTATCACTCTGAATTTTGGTATGCCAATAACGTAATAACAAGAGGCACCTATGCACCTTATCCCGCAGCGTTCCTATAAAATTGTTGGTTTCTCGCCTGAAATCAGCCCGGCTTACCGGCAGAAATTATTGTCACTGGGTATGCTGCCCGGCTCTTCGTTTAATGTTGTCCGCCTCGCGCCATTAGGTGACCCCATTCAGATAGAGACCCGTCGCGTCAGTCTGGTGCTACGGAAAAAAGACTTAGACCTGCTAACGCTGGACTTGCAACCCTAATATTGCGGGTCAACATCCTATTTTGGCTGCCGGGCTGCGTGTCAAAGCCCCCCTGCGTAGTCTGATTTTAATTTACTAATATCACGTTGGATCATGAAAGCACTCACAATCGGCCTGATCGGCAATCCCAATGCAGGTAAAACCACCCTTTTTAATCAGTTAACCGGTGCCCGCCAACGGGTGGGGAACTGGGCCGGGGTTACGGTGGAGCGCAAAGAAGGCCATTTCACTACCGCGCAACATCAAGTGACATTGGTTGACCTGCCGGGAACCTACTCCCTGACCACCATTTCTGAGCAAACCTCGCTGGATGAGCAAATTGCTTGTCACTACATTCTAAGTGGTGAAGCTGACCTGCTGATTAATGTCATTGATGCGGTGAATCTGGAGCGCAATCTCTACCTGACACTGCAACTGGTTGAATTGGGTATTCCCTGTATTGTGGCGCTCAATATGTTGGATATTGCCAAAAGCCAACATATCGATATTGATATCAAGGCATTATCTCAGCAGTTAGGTTGCCCGGTTATTCCGCTGGTTTCCACTCGCGGGCAGGGTATCAATGAATTAAAAAGCAGTATTGATGAACTTCAGCCGATTCCCTTTAAGGCTTTGGTTAACTACCCACCAGTGCTCCTCAGTGAAGTAGATAAGTTGGTAGAGGCCATGCCTGAGTCCTGGCCGGTACAGCAGCGCCGTTGGCTGGCACTGCAAATATTGGAAGGTGATATCTATAGTCTGGCACGTGCAGGCATAGCGCCCTCAATCGTGGCGCTAGCGCGTGAAAATCTGCGAGCAAGCCAACACGAAGATCCCGAGCTGGTGATAGCCGATGCCCGCTATCAAAGTATTGCCCGCATCTGTGATGTAGTCGGTAACTCGCAACAAGCGGAACCGAACCGTCTGACACAAGCGCTTGATAAAGTGATCCTTAATCGCTGGTTAGGTGTCCCGATCTTTCTGTTTGTCATGTATTTAATGTTTGTCTTAGCCATCAATATCGGTGGGGCGTTGCAGCCCATATTTGATATCGGCTCTGCGGCTATCTTTATTCAGGGGTTGCAATGGGTGGGTTATACGCTGCATTTCCCACAGTGGTTGACCATCTTCCTCGCTCAAGGCGTGGGGGGCGGGATTAATACCGTGCTGCCGTTGGTGCCACAAATTGGCATGATGTACCTGTTTCTCTCCTTTTTGGAAGACTCCGGTTATATGGCCCGAGCCGCATTTGTTATGGACCGGCTGATGCAGGCGCTGGGGTTACCGGGTAAATCCTTCGTACCGCTGATTGTCGGTTTCGGCTGTAATGTGCCCTCGATCATGGGTGCACGAACACTGGATGCGCAACGCGAACGCCTGATAACCATCATGATGGCACCCTTTATGTCCTGTGGCGCACGGCTGGCGATTTTTGCCGTCTTCGCGGCGGCATTCTTCGGTCAGGACGGGGCCAGTATCGTTTTCTCTCTTTATCTATTGGGTATCGCGGTCGCCATCCTCACTGGGCTGGTGCTGAAATACACCATTATGCGTGGCGAAGCCTCACCCTTTGTGATGGAACTGCCGGTTTATCATGTGCCCCATCTAAAGAGTTTGTTATTGCAAACCTGGCAACGGTTAAAAGGTTTTGTCCTGCGCGCCGGGAAAGTGATTGTCATTGCCAGTATCTTCATCGGCGGCCTGAACAGCTTCTCTTTCAGTGGCAAACCGGTAGATAGCATCAATGACTCAGCACTGGCCTCAGTCAGTAAAGTGCTGACGCCACTGCTGGCACCCATGGGTGTTCATGGCGATAACTGGCAGGCAACCGTGGGGTTAGTGACCGGCGCCATGGCAAAAGAAGTGGTGGTAGGGACACTTAATACCCTCTATACCGCAGAGCAGATTAAGAATGAACCCTTTGATGCCGAGAGCTTCAACTTACCGGGCGAATTGGTCGGGGCGGTTAAAACCACCTGGCAGGGCTTAAAAGATACTTTTAGCCTTAGCATGTTATCCAATCCCATTGAAGCCAGCAAAGGTGATGGTGAAATGGCGGCCGGTTCCATGGGCATGATGAGCAGTAAATTCGGTTCCAGTATTGCTGCCTATAGCTACCTGATATTTGTGTTGCTCTATGTGCCCTGCGTCTCAGTCATGGGGGCTATCGCTCGGGAAACCAGCCGCGGCTGGATGACCTTCTCAATACTGTGGGGGTTAAATGTGGCCTACTCACTGGCAACCCTGTTCTACCAAGCCGCCACGTTTCACCAGCACCCGCAACAAAGCCTAATGATTATTGCGGTGGTTATGGTGATTAATGCGTTGATCTTGTTTGGATTGCGCCGCGCGCGGAGCCGGGTAACTGTCAGATTGCAAAACAGTAAACCTGCGAGCTGTTGTCAGAGTGCAAGCAATGATTGTCATTAACAAACCGCTTTTGTTACAACAGGAGGCATGATGGCGAGCCTACTCCAATTACGCGATGCTATCGCACTCAGTGGTAGTGTGGCAGCGAGTCAGCTAAGCCAGCAATTGGCAACACCTTTACCCCTGGTTGAGGCCATGCTGGAAAGACTGACTGCAATGGGCAAGGTTGAGCGCATTGAGCAAGATAATAGTGGGTGCCTTCAGGGCAGTTGCAAGAGCTGCCCTGAAGGGAAAAACAAATGTAACACTGTGATTTATAAAATAAAAAATAATCATTAAGTCACAAAAAGAGATGCCCGATG
>NZ_JAZGQA010000295.1:0-3456 GCF_048593855.1 Yersinia sp. 2542 StPb PI | reverse complement strand
TTACTGGTTTGAGGGATTTGATAAGGAGCAACTTCCTGTTGAATTGGAGCCGCTGTGGGAAGATACCTGACTGTATTTACTTTGATTTGATAGCTTTCAGTGCAACACTTAATCCACGCTATAGTCAGCGAGGAGCGGAAGTTAATTTTACGGCTATAGGATATAACCATTAAACTATGTCGGTCGTATTTACCATAACAGATCTATGGCTAATCGACTGCAAAGATATTAAAAGCACATAGAATGTGCCGTGCTCAAGGGGCTACACAATAGGGGTTGCTGGAGGTCATAACTGCAAGGGCAGTTTTTTTAACATGCCAGATAAGGGAGTTAAAGACGAAAGCGTAAAGTATCATTGCAGAGTGCCGATAAAAATAGCGTCTTTTTTATTATATGGATATTACATGCATAAAATTATCTGCTCCATTGTGCTCATGCTAGGAATGACAGGGGCTACGTTACCTGTTTATGCCAATACGTTGACGCAAAGCCTGACGCGTTGCGACACAACATTTTTCAGTGAGATCTATCATCAGCGAACCACACTCAGCCGCGTAGCACCTTTAACGGTTGACCAGCAATTTCACGCCTGGTTCAAAGCGCCGGTTGACGGTAATGGCATCGTCTGGTTTGCCCAACCTCTACATGAATTAAATCTGACGCTATCGGGATATTTTCTGCAAACCAGCAACCTCAATGAAATCAATTATGGTAAGTACTATTACTGGGGGCTGATTTTCAAAGAATCGCCTGAAGAGGTCATGTCCAAGCTTGATCATTTAACCTGGGGCAAGGCCGGAGATGATTATCTCTCTCAGGCGATGATTAAAGTAGACCCCAACAGTGCCTGGAGAGAAAATGCGCAAGCGGTGTCAGGTATTGCTCCGGCAAAAGAAAGCACCGAAAAGCTGTTAATGCTCAGCAAAGGTAAAGAAGGGACATTATTGCTCTGTTCCGTTCAGGGAAATGTAACGCCTGATATGCTCGCGACATTAAGACCTGATTTAACCGGCGGGGTAGCGAAATGAAAAAGCTGATATGGCTGGCATTACTTATGCTGGCAGGTTGTACTGGGATCAGTAAACCACAGCCGCAAGCGCCCGCCCAAGCACCGGCTGGTTTAATAAAAATTCTTGCAGATGATAGAGTGACTTCGTATGTCGATTTCAGGGTGATTTCAACTTACCAGGGTAACAGTCACTTGCGCCGGTTTTATTTCATCAATAACTACGCGGAGCAGACACTGATTATAAAAAACCCACCCGTCTACGTTTCCAGTTCCCGGGCAATCGATGTGATTAACTGCGACAAAAACCAGCGTGCGGTTATGGGACGTACGCTTTTTTCCAAACCGTTTGCGGAAGGCGATCTTATACATGCGGAGCTGGATGTGGGGCAATGGGAAACCTTCCCGAAAGACTCTCTTTTTGGGATAATAGCTGAAACCATGTGCAGTATTCCCGTTGAAAAACTCAAGCCAGAGCCGGCGAAAGAAAACCGCAAGCCACTACTGGATTAATTAGCATTAATCGGAACCCGACGGTCCACGCTGAAGCAGATGGCTTGTATTGGTAACGGGCTATCTGCAATAAGTAAAAGAACAGGGCGCTTCTTTGGCGCGCCCGCCTACACTTAAATTGGCATCCACTCAGAATGGATAACATTGCGAGTCATCAGGATAACAAAGCCAAAAAGCTCTATCGCAGAGTCAATACGACCACACGCTACTATTCGGACAAGCCGGGCGGTGAGTATCGCCAGCAGGGAAATCAAAAAAAGAGATACGGCCAATATTTTGCCGCAGCGTGAATCTATGTACGTTAAACAGCAACTCCGGCTGGATTATTCTCTGTTGTTGTGTATGAGCGAACAACAGACGCTTAACTTGTGGCATGGAAGCATCTCGATTATTCGTGGCTATTCGCAAAGCATTGGATAACTTGAGTCCCACGTCACCTTAGAGTGCGATCCTACTGATAAAGGAATGATTAATGAAAGCAAGGGTGCTTTTAAGTCTATTATTTTTGGCAATATCATTTAATGTCGCTGCATTTACTCAATTCAAACCGGCGGTCATAAATGCTGCTCTTTTGTTCGAGCATGATGCAACTACTGGGAACGTAAAACATAGCATCCAGTGGATCCGAGATGTTTACGGTAAACTTCAGGCTATGACAGAAGTTAGATACGATCAAAGCGGGTGCTTTACTAATATCAACATGGTTGATAAGGCAAATGACCGAGAGTTCCATTTGGTAAACAAAGATGGTGCACTAACCTCTTTTAAAGGCCTGCGTATTACCGGAAAAATCAATGAACTTTGCGAAATCACTGAGCTTGAGAATGAAAAGGGCAAATATGTGCTCAGCTATAATGTACGTGGGTTGCTTGAAACAATCGTGGACAAAGACACGGGCGAAGTTGTAGAGCGATATGAATATCACAATAACCAATTCCCTGTGCGTATAAGAAACTATAAAGATCAAGAGGATACTAGCATATTTTACCCATCCGGAAGCGCGCAATTCCTTGACTTAGAGAGTGTATCAAAAAGAGGGGAGTTAACTGTCCGGGTAAAGCAAAGTTGTGCTTACACCGCTGATGGTAATGCAGATAAATGCTCGTTGATATCCTCCACTAATGACGACTATCGTGGCTCAATCCTCATCTGGATTTCTAATCATGAAACGGAATATTTCTGAATCTATTAAAAATGGCCGAGCCAACACAACCTCACTCGTGAGGTTGACCTGCTTCCTAATTTTTAACGCAATGTAATATTATCAATGTCTACTCTTGGCACGAAGTTGACGGGCAGATTTGAGCGAGGAGCAGACGTTATACGAGTGCACGCCGGATTAAGGTACCTTGGCTGAGATCGTAACCGTGATGTCTTAATTCCTCAATGAGGCCGAGGCTAAAGACGGGTTCTTCAGCTGCGAGATGCAGAATGTGCAAACGGCCGTAAAGTTCTTTGTCTGCCACGTCAGGAACCTCACAGTGCCACACTTAACAACCCCCCCGCGACACCACTACTCACTACGACCAACCACGGCGGCAGCTTGAGACAATAACTGATTTACATCTCAGCCCATCCTCTGGTGTTACATATAAAGTGAAACCTTATGCGTAAAGGTGAGGCTACTATTGGATTGGAACCAGTTATGGATTTTATGTTGATGGAACAACTGATCCTTCTCCGCGTACCCTAAATAAAGGAGAAACTTTTGCTGTTGGTGGTCGAGTTGGTGTGCGATTTGGTCCTTGTCTTCCATCCTTATTTACAATGTAAAAAATAACTTATTAGATTTTGGGGTTGGAATTGTAGATGTGTGATTATCCCTGCTGCTTTGCCAGAGAATACGGGCTTAAGTCCTTTTTTAAGATTGTTATAAGTTAGAGCGATATTATTCCCCTGACTTATAACTGTAATTGAAATCTCATTTAATGAGATAT
>NZ_JAZGQA010000294.1:0-3464 GCF_048593855.1 Yersinia sp. 2542 StPb PI | reverse complement strand
CAATAAAATGGGGTTCTAAGCTGATATTATTATCAGCCAGTAATTTAATAACCTCCGGTAATGCCATGATTTGCCCTCTGATATAAGAACCTACTCCGCCGACAAAAAGTTGTACGCCTTCTGTTATTAAATGGATAATGCCAATTTTTAGGCTGTTATTATCACCAATAGATGATTTATCTTCATGCATAGAAACCTCATGTTTTTAACATACATTTGATTTACAGTTGTATTAATACAAAGAAATTAATGACGTATTTTTCTTGTATATCATGTAATTGTTGATGAACAGGAAATCTAGCCCACAGTTTAAGAATAAATTGATGGCATCCTTAGGGGTTTCCACTATTGGCATTCCTTTGGTGTTCAACGAGGTATTCAGTAATATAGGCACGCCAGTCTCGGCAAAAAAATAATTTATCAAGGTATGGAATTTTTTATTCATCTCCTTTTTGACAGTTTGCACACGGGCACTACCGTCTACATGGACAATCGAAGGTAGTGCTGCTCGATATTTTTCTTTGACATAGGCAATAAATAGCATGTGATCACTATCATGGTTCAAGTCGAAATAGTCATTCGCTTTTTCATGCAAAACGGCAGGAGCAAAGGGGCGAAAATCCTCGCGATATTTAACGTTAGTATTAATATGGTCTTTCATTCGAGGGTTACGGGGGTCCGCTAAAATACTTCTGTTTCCTAAAGCGCGAGGGCCAAATTCAGACTCCCCTTGGAACCAGGCAATAACATTACCTGCCACGATGGATTTTGCGGCAATAGCTTCAATATCATCATAGTAAGTATATTCAATTTTATCGGTATGCTTTTCAAGCTCTGCCATAACACTAATATCATCATATTTTTTGCCAAAGTATGTTGAGCCAGAGTGTTTTACTCGCTCTTTCTTCAGCACTTCCAACCAGCCATAATAGCAACAACCAATTGATAGCCCGTTATCTCCCGCCGCAGGTTGGATATAGAGATGCTCAAACTCACTATGAGTAATGAGCTTTTCATTTGCGGTGGCATTTAATGCAACCCCTCCGGCATAAGCAAAGTTTTTCATAGGATAAAGTTGGTAGTAATGGCTGAACAGATAAAACAGTGCTTCCTCGAGTTTGGTTTGCGCCCAATAGGCTAAATCGGCGTAATATTGGAAGTTGTCACGAAAATGAGTAGGAGCAGAGTTTAAAAGAGGGTCTATTTTTGCCCACCAGTCACTACGCAACACCACTTTGCCGGAATCGAAAAAGAAGGGCACCCAATCGATTACATTCGGCCTTCCGTAAGGGGCTAATCCCATCAACTTACCTGCGCAATCCAGCTCGCCAAAAATATACAGTGCTATCCCTTCATAAAACTCACCAATAGAATTTTCTATTTCCCAGCTCGAAACAGGATAGTCTTTGCGATTCTTTCGATTAACCCACCTGGAGAAGTCTTTGAAGATAGGCTTGATTTTACTATCTTGATAAACGTAGTAGCTGCATGTTTCCCAGTAACGGTAACGATTGTTAACGTGGATACTATTCGCACCTTTGATATCCGCAACAATGTCATTACAACTGTCTAAGCTACCTCCATGGCCATCAATAACCACAATACCCATATCATCAAAAGGTGATGTTCCTATGGCACTGTAGGCATGTGCCAAGTGATGAGAAAGTGTGATGATCGGCACCATGGGGGGTAAAACCCTATTTTTCCGCTGTTCTAATGATTGGCTAAATAATGGATTATAAGAGTTTTGTTCTACTATCAATGAGAGGTCTTTATATTCAATACCCGCAGCATCTAAACAATATTGAATAGTTGAATTATCATTAAATCCATCATGTTTTACTCGGGATATTCTTTCCTTCTCAATCGAGAATATAATCTTGCCATCTTTCATTAGACATGTTGAGCCATCATGCGATAGAGCAGTACCGAGAATATAAATTGGTTTACACATAAAAGTAATATCCTTATTAATTTAGCCTTCTGTTAATTAAGAATGTAAGCAAGTCGCCGTGATAGTGCGAGTGTTGTTAACGATGGATTAGCCGCACCGGGTCGCGGGAATGTACTTGGGCCAACAGCATATAAATTTTTGATATGATCAAATTCATGATTTTCATTCAATATCTCTCCCAGTGGCAGAGTACTACTTTCATGGTTTTCCGTTCCAAGTGGGCTTATCCATGTGACGGGTTTGTTGGCATGGACTACCCTCGATGGGGAATGAAATTCATGATAAACATCCCCCATGGTTCTGGCATGGACAGTAAAACCGCCTTCAAAAACTAATGGGGAAAAGGGGATTGATATATTTTCACAAATGCCATGCCAGAATATATTTAGTTCATCCCGCTGTTTTTGTATCAATACATTATCATCATTATTTAAACCACTATAAATTGATAAAGGCATATTCTCATCATTTCTATTTATGCAAATATATCCATGATCGGAGGGGATCTGTTCGCCCATTGTCCATACTTCTAATTCAATGCCAAAATCTGATTGGGTGATAGTGAAAAATAAATTAAATCTTTCTCCTGCGGAACTATGGCAAAAGAATATAGTGTCAGGTTTATATTCAATTAACTCTCTCAGCATATCGGGTAGTTTATAATACTCAAATGTCACATTAAATCCCTGAACAATGTGATCGACGAGTCCAGTTATTTTTTCCTCAATTAAATGTCCAGAATCATAAAGTACTTGCGCTGCCAAACGTGTATTCTCAATGGTACCTAAGGCGAGAACACATTTATCAGCGAAGATGGTATATACCTCATTAGAGCTAATATGTCTCAACTTAGCGCCAATACAGTGACCATTTTTAATAATGAGTGACATAACTTCATACCCAGGAATTATTTTCGGGTTAGATCTTAATTGGTTATCCTCTTTCCAATAGGAAAGTGGTGAATAAGATTCCCAGCCACCTGATGAATCAATATTACGAATAACCTGAGGTGTTATTTTAAACTCAAAACCAGAAAGCTGAAGAGAGTAATCTATATCGTGATTCTTATCTGCCCATGCGAGCATTTCAGACTGCACCTGTGTGTAAAGTGATGGTCCACCTAACCAACTTTCAGTAAGATCATGGGCAATATTTGAAGGCCAGAATTTAAGTGTCTCAGCCTCTATTGGTAAAATAACACCATGCCAATAAAGGGATCTACCGCCGACTCTACGACGTAGACAAGTTCCTTTAGCAAAATGAGGTTCATTTAAAGAATGCCATGAACGGTAGGAGTATTTATCAGATCCTTCATTTTTCCAATATTCATTGGCTCGTTCATATTCACCTCCTGCATTTATATGGTTGTAATCATCTGCTGGACCAGCTTCTATAACGACGATATCTTTTATTCCTCTACAATTTAAATGCTTAGCTAACTCTAAACCCGACATTCCAGCACCGAGTATTAAAATGTTTATTTTGGGTGGAATTTCGCTTTTATTTTTGC
>NZ_JAZGQA010000293.1:0-3479 GCF_048593855.1 Yersinia sp. 2542 StPb PI | reverse complement strand
ATAAAACTCATTATTCTTGATTTATATGCTATTTTCATCTCTAACACGGTTGAGAGTTTTTTAATTACTACTTCTGTAATACGTGATAAAAACGTCTGATTAAATCAACCAGACGTTGGATAGCAATCACATCAAACAATAAAATCAGTTGCCTGAGTTGGCTGCCCCACAATTTTCACAAGAAAATCAGGTAATAATTGCCCGCCATCAACATTTAATGCCAAATCGCTGATATTAGTCTGCGGATCATAAGTTAATAATGCTTCACTGGCAGAACCGCTAAAATGATCGACAAAGTGAATACCACCGCTGCCAGTATTAAAAACGGATAAATCGATTTTATCTATACCGCCCTCAAAATCCATGATCCAGTCTGGCGCACTTGGTGAAGAATCCGTGGTCCGGCCGAAAACAAAAATATCGCTACCGCTGCCCCCCCAAAGTTTATCTGCACCGCCGCCGCCGAACAGAACATCATTGCCTGCGCCACCACGTAGTTCGTTATCTGCTCCATTACCCACCAGAACATCATTACCAGAACCACCAATGGCATTCTCAATCGTCACGTTGGCGGCGATTGAAACGTTAGCTTTTAATCCCCCGACATCAGAAAAAGCAGCTTCTTCCAGATTGATACGTTGATCAACGCTATAGCCTGAGAAATCAAAGGTATCAATGCCGCCCGCATCCCAAACAGAGAATACTTTCTGATCACTGCTATCTGTCAGGGTAAAAGAGTCGCGCTGAGTGTTGGAGTTGAAACCATAGATATTATCTTCCGTGCGGGTATCCATATTCGCACCGTAAAGACGCTGAATTGCAAAAATATCATCCACCAGTGGCGTTGACGCGTAGTGCCCCTGATGGTCAGCCCCGGATTGCCAAGCATCCCAATAACTCATGATACTGAACTGACGAGTATCTTCACCATAAACCGCATCCTTGGCAAAAGTATTACCCTGTCCGGCGTTATAATTCGCAGGGTGACTCAGACCAAGTGCATGTCCCAATTCGTGCGCCAGAGTCAAGCGGCCATACTCCATTTTCTCTGGCTCTCGGATATTATCCATATTGTAATTATACCAAGTGCTGGTATCAGCAATTCTTTCGTTAGGACCAGAAGTATAACTGGAACTGGTATATGCCTGCCCTCCCGCCAACTGCCCATCAGCCGTTAATGAATAGTTGCCCAATGTAATATTGGCTTTTTCGGTTGGCCCCACCTCGGTGAAGTGGATATTAGCGACATCAGACCAGGATTGCAGTGAAAATTTAGTTTGTGCCACTTGCTCAGGATTGAATTTAATAAACCCGTGAACATCATCCGATTTTTGAGACTGCAAATCGAGGAATGAATAAGTCAGATCAACATCGTGCCCTAAGGTCGTTTTTCCATTCCAATTTAGTTCGCTGCGGTTTAACTGCAGAGCCGACTTACCTAAATCAAAACTAATCTTTCCACTTGACGTAGTAAAACCATCGCCTCGAACTGAGTCACGGAATAAATCAATGACAGCACTATAGCCACTTTGGTTAATAGTGTTATTGATCTGATCATTAGCTATTTTATTGATTGATTTCAACGTCAAGTTCCTTGTAATTAATTAAATTTACCACCACGTCGACAGCCCACATTAATTAATGGATAGATATTTCCCCATGTAAGAAAGTAAATCCATGTCATATCCTTTGTAGTGGCATCACATAAAGCTATACTATGATATAATATAATTTGCCGACTAATTAATAGGTAAAAAATAATTATCGAATCATCACGATGCATTCTAATTATATGCTTTGAATTATTAAAATCAAGGAATGGTAATTAAAATCAACAAAACCAAAATATCTAATTACATGCATAAAGCACAGACGATATCACTATATAACCTCATCATTCCTGGTTTAACTTACTAATAACGTCTAATAAAACTCATTAGACGTTATTTTTGTTTCATAAATATAGGTTATCAAACAATAAAATCCGTTTCTTGTGCTGGCTGCCCAATTATTTTTACTAAAAAATCGGAGAATGAATGATCGCCTGTCACATTATTTAATGCTAGCTCACTAACATTGCTTCCAGCATCATAAGTCAGCATAGCTTCGCCTGCTTTACCGCTGAAACTATTAACAAAATGGAAGCCACCACTGTTGGCAAAATTGAAAGCTGAAAGATCAATCTTGTCAATGCCACGTTCAAAATCCATTATCCAATCAGCAGCTTGTGGGGTGGAGTCACTAACTTTGCCAAATACAAAAATATCTTTACCTGCCCCACCCCACAACACATCAGCACCGCCATCGCCGAACAAGATATCATTACCATTACCTCCCATTAAGGTATTACGAGCGTCGTTACCCACGATGATATCGTTACCTGATCCACCAATCGCATTTTCGATAGTCACACCGGCCGCAATGGAAACGTTGCCCTTCAGACCACCGACATCAGTGAAGGATTTCTCATGCAAGTTAATACGTTGATCATTGCTATAACCGGAAAAATCAAAGGTATCGTTACCATCGGCATCCCAGACCGAAAAGATTAATGCCTTACTGCTGTCCGCAGCAGTGTAATAATCACGATTGGTATTGGAATGAAAACCGTATATGGTATCACCGGTGCGGGTCGTCATATTCGCTCCGTATAAATGCTGAATAGCAGCAATATCATCCAACATCGGTGCAGCAGCATAATGCCCTTTGTTATCGCCTCCGGTATTTTTTTCGTTCCAATAACTCATAATACTGAACTGACGGGTATCTTCCGCATAGGTCACATCTTTATAAGTCGGTGTTCCCTCCCCTGCATTATAATTACCGGGATGGCTAAGGCCTAGAGCATGCCCTATTTCATGGGTTAGTGTTTGCCGTCCATATTCCATGGTATCCGGGTGGCGTATATTATCGACGTTATAATTGTACCAGGTAGAACCAGATGAACTTCCACTGCCGGGCAAAAGTGCATAGGCCTGTGAATCAGCCAGTGACCCGTCGTGAGAAAGTGTAAAATTGCCAAATGTAACATTAGCTTTTTGGTTGGGAGTGATTTCTGTGAATGTAATATTGGCAGCATCTGACCATGACTGTAATGATAATTTAGCAGTGGCAATTTGTGCGGGGTTAAATTTAACAAAACCCTTATCGCCTCCCGGAATTCGAGTAACACTATCTAAAAATGAATAAGTCAGTTTTACCGGCTGATCAAAAACGTATTTACCATTCCACGTTTGATCAGTGCGAGTAATTTGTAATCCAGCATCTTCATTGGAGTAAGAAGGCTTACCGTTAATCACTAAGTCTTCACCACGCGCATGATACTGAAAAAACTCGCTTACTGCATTATAACCATTCCGTGATATCGCGGCATCAAACTGATCGGCAACTTTATTACTACTTGCTTTCATAGATAAATTTCCACGTAATTGGACTTAATCGTCATGTAACGGAACACAGCCGATGAATTAATTTAATAT
>NZ_JAZGQA010000292.1:0-3532 GCF_048593855.1 Yersinia sp. 2542 StPb PI | reverse complement strand
TTAATAATATGCGTAGAAATTAAAAAATTGAAATGAGTTATACGAAAAGAAATAGATTTTCTATTTCTACAATAGCTCAAAGGCTCACTTTGGTAGGCTTTTTGCATTTTAAAGGTATGCGGTCAGCACATTGGTAGGTGTTGACGCCGGAACCGTAACCGGCTTCAAATTATAGTTAACGGCATGAAAACGTTAACGTACGTGTTTTAAGGCTCACTCCGGTGGCCTTTTTATTTCTGCGGGGCAGTTGAGTGGCCCAACGTTATCTGGAGCAGCAGAATGATGAGTAGTGTTGGTCATTATCGTTTAATATCTTCAGGTAACCATTAAAGGATTAGATATGAAGCGAACAATTCTTCTGTTACTGATAGCTTCCAGCCCCGCATTATCTTCGATTTCTAATGTCGACAAAGCAGCTACAGATTTATGCGAAAGTGAATGGAGTATGGCCGAAAGATGGGGTTCTACTGATGCTAGCATTGTCTCTATAGTCGATGATGAAATGAGCAAGTTTAAGCGACTGGGTTATTCATACTCAGATTTTGGAATAGATGAAAAAGACTACAGAAAAGTTTCGGTAGAGGGTGGAGAGCCCATGCGGAAGCTTTACAGCTCGTTGAGTTCCCCATTCGCTGAAACTAAAGATTTTTTCCGCAGCCGTCAGTTTCCTGTATGCATGCATAACGTTAAAGAGCGCTTAGCTAAGCAATAAACATTAGAATTCCAAATACCTAAAAGGTCCCTTTAAGTGGCCTTTTTTCGTTTTAGCCCATCAGTCACCCAATCAACTCCACACACATTACTGCTAATGAGTGGCTGCACTGGTGGGTTAAATTCCTTAACTACGCGCCCAACCCGCAGAGCGGGAGGGGGAGACGATGAAGATGCCAATTAAAGAACCGGAGACATACAGCATAATTGGTACTGTGCTGGTTTTGCTTATGACAACGCTCGGCACAGTCGCTAATTACGCGTGGAGAGTCATTAACGGCGAGAAGTTTCGCTGGTCATTTTTCATCTTAAAATTTTTCATTTCCATATTCGCCGGGGCGTTAGTTCTGTTAGCTGCCAGTTCATTAAATTGGACCGCTGAATTAGCGGGTGGTGTTGCTGGATTGTCTGGTTGGTCAGGCGCATCAGCAATCCGAGCCATTGAAGGGCGCTTTCTTAAACGCATTGGCGGCACTGACGACACTAAACCTCAGGTATAAACATGACCCCTTATCAATTCAGAATGGCGGCTAACATCAACGCCAAACTTGCTGCACGTTGGATTCAGCCCATCACCCTGGCAATGAAAGAATTTGGCATTACCACCCCAGTACAGCAGGCGATGTTTATTGCTCAGGTAGGCCATGAGTCTGCTAGCTTCACGCTACTGGTGGAATCGTTTAATTACAGTGTTAACGGCTTGATTGCGACGTTCGGCAAGCGTTTGTCTGCGGATCAGGCTTCGGCGTTGGGTCGCCAGCCGGGTGAAAAATCGGTGCCACTTAATCGACAACAAGCAATCGCCAATTTGGTCTACTCAGGCCGCATGGGTAATAAAGCTGCGGGTGATGGTTGGAAATATCGCGGTCGCGGTCTGATTCAGATTACCGGTTTAGATAACTATCGGGCCTGTGGTACCGCTT
Source organism: Yersinia sp. 2542 StPb PI (assembly GCF_048593855.1). Taxonomy (NCBI): domain Bacteria; kingdom Pseudomonadati; phylum Pseudomonadota; class Gammaproteobacteria; order Enterobacterales; family Yersiniaceae; genus Yersinia; species Yersinia sp. 2542 StPb PI. The sequence continues at coordinate 1,898 of NZ_JAZGQA010000292.1, read as the reverse complement.
TGAAGCTGGACTTAATCAGCAATCCTGACCAGTTGCTAATCGATTTAAATGCTGTTCGTTCTGCTGCCTGGTTCTGGCAATCCCGCAACTGCGGTCAATATGCTGATGATATTCAGCGTGTGACACAGCTTATTAATGGTGGGAATAACGGTATTAATGACCGCAAGGCGCGGTTTGAGTTGGCTAAGCGAGAACTACAGCTATGACTACTTGGCGCGCCGCTCTAGTGACGTTAGTTGCTACCGCTTTCCTTCTTCTGCTTCTGAATCGTAATCATCTGGCAAATAAGGTGGATAAGACGGAAGCGGAGCTGGTTACCGAGCAGGTGACGAACATTGCCCTGGGTAACATCATTGATGCTTACGGTGCTAACGATGCCGCCAACCGAGCTGCTACAGCCCGTCAGTTAGATAATGAGAGGAAGTTACGCAATGAAAGTGACGAGCGACTCAGGCGGTTCAAGGCTGCGGGGGTTGGGGATTCGTGTATTGATAGCCGGATGCCTGATAGCAACATTAGCATCCTGCAAGAGTAGCCCACCAGCACCGAGAACAGCCGAATTAATCCAGTTGTGGCCTCCTGAATCAGCATTAACTCAATGCGAAGTGCCGGAGTTCGTCGGTACCACTTGGGGCGATAGTGGGCTGTATGCACTGGCCCTTAAGCGTGAGTTGCGGATCTGCAAAGGTCGGCTCGATGAAATCATTAGCTGGCGGCAGAACGCCGGAAGGAAAATGTAATGGCAATTCCATATCTTGATAACCCCACCCAAGGCCGTAAAGACCTGGACGAAAGCATCCCAGTAAAGGAGTAGTTAATGTTCGAGTTTCAATTAGGTCAAGAAGTTGTAATTACGAGCAGTGGTGAGCAAGGGTCGGTAAAGGCAAGGGCAGAGTATCTATCAGGCTCCGTTCAGTATTATATCTTTTACAAAGATGCCACAGGTCGTGCATTAAGCGAATGGGTTGAAGAAGCCGATTTGATGGCTCACTAAGACTAAGCATTACAGATGGTACTCAATGAGCGCCATCGATAATGATAAAGGGGAAATAAATGAAAGAATTATCAGTAACTATCACTCGACTTGAGTCGCACCATGATGGAATTGTAGTTGGTACCAAAGTCACGTTTAAGGTGTACCAGGGAGGTAAGCTATTACTGGCGGATACTGTATACGGGAAAGCAACTACGCCATACAGCAGAACTTATGAAGTAGATGCCAGTGACGAAGTTCTCCTGATAGTTGAGCATGATCGCGCTGATTTACCATGGCTTAATATTACCACTTCATTTTTATAATTATCGCAGTCAGATCTCCCTCTTGAATTTAATCAATTGCGCTTACGGGCTCTGAACAAATACCATCTTTAAATAATGTCAAAAGGAGATGGATATGTTTGTTGCAAAGGGTTTAAAAGCTGATCCGGATAATGCTGGTTGGGTTCTTGGTTGGGCAGTAGTGCGGAATTCTCCCTGGCATCTAGCTGGCGTTTATGCCACGAAAGAGGTTGCAGAGATGAAGGTACTGGAGTTTGGTGACACATATCAAGTCAGGTATGGAGCTCACCGCCTTGACAGTGATGATTTCGTATCAGGAATGCACTCTCAGTAAAATAAAATGTACAGGTGCGTGAGAGGCCTAAGCGTGACGCCGATAGATCTGCATAGTGGCTCGGTATGCCTTTACTATGTTGACCATGGGTTCGAATCCCATCCTATACACCAACAACATCCAAGCCACTGGCCTTATAAGCCGGTGGCTTTTCTATTTGGAGCCAATCATGTGGATCTGATTACGGAACCTTAAAGGTCAAAATATAAATAGAAATGAGAATCAATATCATTAAGTCATCATTAAATGAGAATGAATATCATTTGTAAAGGTACTCCCGGAGGGG
>NZ_JAZGQA010000291.1:0-3547 GCF_048593855.1 Yersinia sp. 2542 StPb PI | reverse complement strand
GTGGTAAGGGCGGTGATGGCAGCGCCCAACACCTGATTTTGCCTATCTCTGTGGGGGAGCGTGAATGACCATGAAGTTTGGTATGATATACATAACGGAAATGTACACGGGCGGGGGTATCCCCATAACCGTCAAGGCAGCAGTTTTGATATGAAGAAAGCAAAACATGAAAAGTCGCTGTGGGTGATATTGGTGATTGCCTCACTTATTTATTTGTTGATCCCTCCTTATTTGATCGCTTATTTTTTCAAGTTATATAACTTGAATCCTTTTCATATTGTCCCGCTACCCCATTTTAATCCCTTCAAGAGTGAACGTGGGATTCCTTTATCTCAAACGTTTAGCTATTTATTATTTATCTGGTTGATTTTTAACGCATTCATCAGCACTATAGTGGCTATTATTTACCGCATATTCTTTTATTCAGATGATAATGAATAGTATTCTTACTGCTTAATTTCATCCGCCGATAACCTCCCGATTTTACTCAAAGGTGTTAGTCTTATACGGTAATAGAGGCTATATACCCGCCATCGTTCATGTTGCAGGTGTGTTGGATGTGCTCGCTCACTCGAATCACTTACTGGTGTAAGCTCATCGAGGGTTCTGTTGCTTGCCGCCGGCCTGTATTTTGAAATCTATTGGGTACACTTTTGTCCGTCAGTTATTGTATTAACAACTAATTAGGCAGCTCGTTTCATCCAGTCACTGACGAACAGAGTGATGATAGCGTCCTCCATTTTTTACTACAGAGACCGTTATGCACATAACCTTACGTCAACTTGAAGTCTTTACTGAGGTGCTAAAAAGCGGCTCTACGACCCAAGCCTCGGTTGTGCTCGCGCTTTCACAATCGGCAGTCAGCGCTGCGTTGGCGGATTTGGAAGGGCAATTGAGGGTGCAACTGTTTGATAGGGTCGGTAAGCGTTTAGTCACCAATGAGCATGGGCGGTTGCTTTATCCCAAAGCATTGGCATTGCTGGATCAGGCAATTGAAATAGAACAACTTTTTTTGCAGGACTTAGGCGCGTTGCGGATTGCTGCCAGCAGCACTATTGGCAACTATATGTTACCGGGCATGATTGCCAAATACCGGCGTGACTTTCCCGACACACCGCTGGAATTGAATATCGGTAACAGTCAGGATGTGATTGAAGCAGTGGCAGATTTTCGCGGTGATCTGGGGCTGATTGAAGGGCCGTGCCATATGCCGGAACTGATGACCAAAGCCTGGCAACAGGATGAGTTGGTGGTGTTTGCGGCCCCAGATAATCCGTTATGCCATAAGATGCTGACACTGGAAGAGCTGGCCGATGCAGCTTGGATCCTACGTGAGCGCGGTTCTGGCACCCGCGAAGTGCTCGATCACTTACTGTTGGCAAAATTACCGCATTTCAAGTTGGTTATGGAGCTTGGGAATTCAGAAGCGATTAAGCGGGCGGTGCGTTATGGCATGGGAATCAGTTGTTTGTCGCGCCGGGTGATTGCCGATCAACTGGCCAACGGTGAACTGATCGTACTCAACATCCCTTTGCCACCACTGATACGAACCTTATATTTGATTCATCATCGGCAAAAACATATCTCTAACGCCTTGCAGCGCTTTCTCAGCTACTGTCAGGAAGAGGTCTGAACCGCAGAATTAGCCGAGAGCGAGTTACCCCTGTAGGGATAAGGTTTTTAAGCGTTTTACACCAATGATATTGGCTATTGCGGCAAGAATACCCGATAGAGAGAGGCTTTTACTGGCAAATGAGCTTTTGCTAATAATTGCACCGGGATCATGAAGGTATCTTATATCAGCGCATTGTTACTATCCGAGTCGGTGGGATTTGTTACAATCCCGCCTTATTTTTTAAGGGTGGATTAGGGTAAGAATGACTCAGCAAAATACTAAAATCCCAGTGCAGCAGGGTGCGCAGCGTTTACGTCGGGAGCTTAAATCACGGCACTTAGCCATGATTGCTATCGGTGGTTCTATTGGTACCGGTTTGTTTGTTGCCTCAGGGGCAACGGTATCGCAAGCAGGCCCGGGTGGAGCATTGCTCTCCTATGCATTGATTGGCCTGATGGTTTATTTCCTGATGACCAGTCTCGGTGAGCTGGCGGCGTTTATGCCGGTATCAGGCTCATTTTCAACTTATGGTTCCAAATACGTCGAGGAAGGCTTTGGTTTCGCCCTTGGCTGGAACTATTGGTACAACTGGGCCGTCACTATCGCTGTTGACTTGGTTGCGGCACAATTGGTGATGAATTACTGGTTCCCAGACGCACCAGGCTGGATTTGGAGTGCGCTGTTCCTCGCCCTGATGTTTTTACTGAACTACATCTCAGTAAAAGGCTTTGGTGAAGCGGAATACTGGTTCTCACTGATTAAAGTCACCACAGTCATTATCTTCATCATTATTGGTGTAATGATGATTAGCGGCATTATGAAAGGCGGTGAGAGCGCGGGTTGGCACAACTGGACCATTGGTGATGCACCCTTTGCCGGGGGCTTCTCGGCGATGATTGGTGTGGCAATGATTGTTGGTTTCTCTTTCCAAGGCACTGAACTGATTGGTATTGCGGCCGGTGAATCAAAAGACCCAGGTAAAAATATTCCACGCGCAGTGCGCAAGGTGTTCTGGCGTATTTTACTGTTCTATATCTTTGCCATTTTGATTATCAGCCTGATTATTCCGTATACCGATCCAAGTCTGTTACGTAATGATGTCAAAGATATCAGTGTTAGCCCATTCACGCTGGTATTCCAGAATGCAGGTTTGCTGTCAGCGGCTGCGGTGATGAATGCGGTTATCCTGACGGCAGTGTTGTCAGCGGGTAACTCGGGGATGTATGCCTCAACCCGTATGTTGTTTACCCTGGCCTCAGAAGGTAAAGCGCCACGTATCTTTGCCAAGCTGTCTGAGGGCGGGGTGCCACGTAATGCTCTGTATGCCACCACGGTAGTGGCCGGATTGTGCTTCCTAAGTTCAATGTTTGGCAACCAAACTGTGTATCTGTGGTTACTTAATACCTCAGGTATGACTGGCTTTATTGCTTGGTTGGGTATTGCTATCAGCCATTATCGTTTCCGCCGTGGCTATATGATGCAAGGCCGTGACTTGAACGACTTACCGTATCAGTCTGGTTTCTTCCCGATAGGGCCGATTTTCGCCTTCGTACTGTGTTTGGTTATTACTTTGGGGCAGAACTATCAGGCTTTCTTGCAAGACCGCATTGATTGGTATGGTGTGACTGCAACCTATATTGGTATTCCATTGTTCCTGGTGATTTGGTTTGGCTACAAATTGAGCCGTGGCACTAAGGTTATCAAATACCAAGAGATGGAATTCCCGAAATGGCGTGATGACAGTGAAGATAATCCTGAGCCGACAAAGCCGGTGATGACAGCTGACTAGTTTTTAGCGCTAATCAAAATTAAGCCACAGTGATGGCAGGGCGATAATCTTATCGCCCTTTTTTTGGGCTGTAAGCTGGTGATTATTTAAGCAAAGTTAAGCAAATAATTTCGCTAACTTCTCTTTATGGCCCTTTTGAATAC
>NZ_JAZGQA010000290.1:0-3601 GCF_048593855.1 Yersinia sp. 2542 StPb PI | reverse complement strand
ATATATCTATCACCTGCTTGTTGAATTATTCTCTGGTAATTTTCATCGGTGAATGATTTTATGTATTCTTCAGGTTCTACCGAAAAAGATGAAACAAACATAACACCAGGTTGAGTACTAAATACTGAGTGATAAGCTTCAAAAGATTCGATCTTGTCCTTATTGCTACGGACAACGTTAAAAATTGTATTTTCCCGCCAGTTACGATATTGCGAGTGAAATTCTGGAACAACTTCTACATGTCGTAACTGGACATATTCAGAGTCAGGAACAGATTTCTCTGACACAATCGGGCTTTCAACATACTTAACCAGTTCACGTTTTACATCACCAGACAATAGTGCCGTAAGGTCAGCAAGAATATCGTTCAGATGATTCTCGTCATACTGAATTTCACTTATCTCAGTGTAGCTATTGAATTCCAGCAATTCCTTATCTTCACCTTGCATCGAAAGATAATAGTTTTTCATTGCGGATGACTGCAATAACCCTGCGAGTTTGGATTCCATCCCTTTCTTTAAAGGGTAGCGAGAAATCATTAGGTAGTTAGATGACATTGTATATTTCCTTTTCAATCAATTGTGGGTTAATCGTTATTTCGATGAAAGGAGCTTACGTTTTTAAAACAATGTTTTGAAATATTTATTTTGTGATAGTATAAAGATATCAGCAGGTTTAAAACTTGAGATAGACCTTACTGAAATGTCGCTTAAACGTGAACACGGATGTTGGAGAAAGTGATGCAGATATTTAGTAAAAGACTTCCTACTATCAGGCAGTTACAGTTTTTCCTTGCTGTGTGTGACGATATGAGTTTCAGACGGGCAGCCGAGCGACTAGGGGTTTCACAACCTCCGCTATCGACGCAAATTCGTAATCTTGAAGAAAATCTGGGAACAGCCCTATTCCTACGCAATACACATCAGGTATCTCTAACAGAAGCCGGTAAACTGTTTGAATTACAGAGTAGAAAGCTCTTGAACACCATGGTTGCTGATTTGGCAGAAATAAAAAAACACAGCACTTATGATCAAGGGTTTCGTGCAGGTACGACTAAAACGTTAGACTTTAATTTAATGCCTAAAATTCAGGACACGCTTGATGGTTTAGCGCATACAAATAAAATCTACAAAGACACCTATACATCTAAACAACTCTTAATGGAAATGCTTAACGGACATCTGGACTTTTCGATTGTTGCAGAAAAACCATACCAAAATGAATTATTGGAATTTAAATTCATCTATAAAGAGATAAACTTGATAACTATTCCAAGTAGTCATCCTGCCAGTCAAAAAGAGTTTATTGATTTAAAAGATGTCAGTGATCTCCCGTTATATTGGTTTAGCCGGCTGGCTAATATGGATTACTTTGATAAATGTGAGAAGATTTTCAATGCGTTACCTTTTAATCTAACCCGAAAACCTGAGCCTGGTGATCCATTACGGATGTTATCAGAAATTGCATTAGGACGTGGAATGGCCTTTATTCCTTATTCTATGTGCATGGTTAGCAGAGCGGGAATTGCCTATAAACGTATGACACCTTATTACGAAGATAAATTCGGTATTAATATTTATCTCTCTTGGCGAAAAGATTTAAAAAAAATTAGCGCGCTGGATGCAATACAAAAAATTCTATCCTTAGAGCCTTAAGCTGTCTTGTTTAATTGTGTAATTTAATCATCTCTCGCGTCTGACGCAATTCGATAGCCACACTCATCTTAGATGATGGCTCTTAATCACATTGGGTAACTGTAGCTGTGTCGAGAAAACATCGTTTTTCGGTTATTACTATCACTTAATCACTCTAAGTTGGTGACAGAGTGACCAAACTGCCAGCTAACCGCTTATTATCTGGATAAAAATGCGTATAATGCTCGGCAGTACACTTCAGCGGCAGTCACTCTGCCAATGTCCGGGTCCCCGTAGTTAAACGGATATAACAAGCCCCTCCTAAGGGCTAGTTACTGGTTCGATTCCAGTCGGGGACACCATTAGCACTTCTCAGTACATCCCACTGAGTCCATAAAACCCAGATAAAACAACGATGAATAGACATTTAGCGTCTAATGATATCCCATAATGTTTAGTGGAATCTAAGCACATATGTGTATAGGATTGCGTATAACACTAGGTTCGATCTTTAGGGCTATACACATGCTACTCACAGATATTCAAATTCGCCGGGCTAAAGCCCAAGATAAAGCCTATACCTTGAATGATGGCAATGGCCTATCCCTATTGATTGAACCCAATGGCTCCAAGGGTTGGCGCTTCCGTTACCGCTTTGCCGGGAAGCCTAAAATGATATCTTTCGGCCTGTATGGTGATATTTCATTAGCCGATGCCCGCAAGAAACGAGATGAAGCCAGAGCGCAAGTGGCCAACAGCATTAACCCCAGTGATACCCGCAAAGCTGAAAAGATAGCCCTACAGCATTCCCACGCCAACACGTTCGAGGCTATCGCCAAAGAATGGCACACCTCCAAATTACCCACCTGGACGCAAGAGTATGCGGATACTGTTATGCGTGGCTTCGATAACAACGTATTTCCTTATATCGGCAAGCGCCCAATTGACCAGATCGCACCGTTGGAACTGCTGGCCGTTCTGCAACGCATCGAAAAACGTGGCGCACTGGAACTCACCGGAAAAATCAGGCGGCGCTGTGGTGAAGTCTTCCGCTATGCCGTAGTGACCGGGCGGGCCACTTATAACCCGGCCCCTGATTTGGCCAGCGCATTGAACCGCCCCAAGAATGGCCATTACCCGTTCCTGACTGAAAGTGAGTTACCTGACTTTATTCAGGCATTAGATAACTATAAAGGCAGCAAACTGACCAAATACGCCACCCAGTTGTTAATGCTCACGGGCGTAAGAACTATAGAACTACGGGCCGCTGAATGGTCTGAATTTGATCTGGATAATGCTTTGTGGGAAGTCCCCAAAGAAAGGATGAAGAAGCGCCGCCCTCACCTTGTGCCACTTTCTACACAAGCCTTGGCGATCCTTGAAAAACTCAAGGTGCTGACAGGGAATTATAAGTTAGTGTTCCCCGGCCGCAATGATGCCGGTAAGCCAATGAGTGAGGCGAGTATCAATAAAGTAATTAAGATGCTGGGTTATCACGGTAGGGCCACCGGTCACGGCTTCCGGCACACCATGAGCACTATCTTGCATGAGAAAGGCTATAACAGCGCATGGATTGAAACCCAGCTTGCGCATGTTGATAAAAATTCCATCCGTGGAACTTATAACCATGCGCAATATCTTGAAGGACGTAGGGAGATGTTGCAATGGTATGGGTTCTATTTAAATAGAGAAATTATTAGCATATGAAACCTTCATCGTTAGGGAAAACCAACTTTGAATCAATAAAAACAACTGATGTAAACTATATTATACTTTTTACCCACGTTATAATAGTCGAATACCATGCATTATTTTTTCCCCAATCTATGGTCATAGCGGCTAAAACCACTTGAATTAACACGAATATAAAAACAACAATTGAATATATTTGATTATATCTCACATTACTTATTTGTATTCTATTTTCCGAAAGAGAGTAAAATATTTTTATTGTACCTTTCAACTCT
>NZ_JAZGQA010000028.1:0-32485 GCF_048593855.1 Yersinia sp. 2542 StPb PI | reverse complement strand
ATGGATAGGGCCGTAAAAAGAAAAGGCCAGCCCAAGGGAGATTGGGCTAGCCAAGGAGGTGGTTCCTAGTCTTGCTGTAAAACTTTTTTAGTTCTTGATTGTACTCGAGCTATGCTACCCCAGCGTAATTATAATTGATGTGATCCATTTCTAATATTTGCTAAAAATGCCATCTTGGCGATGGCATTATTTTTTTATCGCTTTACGTTACGCTTTGTCATGGGGGTTTCGGCTATTTGTCCCATTTAGATTACGTACCAGTAAGCCATATTCCACGTTAATGTCCGCGGGGATGGGCAAATACATGATATGACCATTACCCGGTGCAATATCTGCCGGCTGACCTTTTTTATCTTGCATGCTGTCGAGAATAAACTGGATATTGCCGTTTGGTGTCATCAGCTCAACACTATCACCAACCGAGAATTTGTTTTTGACCACCACTTCAGCCAAGCCGTCACGACGCACTCCGGTAAACTCACCGACAAATTGCTGGCGCTCAGAAACTGAATAGCCGTAATCGTAAGTTTGTTGCTCTTCATGCACATGACGGCGCAGGAAGCCTTCGGTATAACCCCGGTGAGCCAAGCCTTCCAGTGTGGTCAACAAGGTTGGATCAAAAGGTTTACCCGCAACGGCATCATCGATAGCACGGCGGTAAACCTGTGCGGTACGGGCGCAATAGTAGAAGGATTTAGTCCGACCCTCAATTTTCAGTGAATGCACACCTAATTGCGTCAGGCGTTCCACATGTTGAATAGCGCGTAGGTCTTTTGAGTTCATGATGTAAGTGCCGTGCTCATCTTCGGTGGCGGTCATGTACTCACCAGGGCGCTGTGCTTCCTCAATCATAAACACTTTATCGGTCGGTGCACCGATACCCAGTGTTGGCTCGATATTCTTTACCGCAATCGGTTGGTGAATATGCACGATGTTGCCGATTTCATCTTCTTTGCCTTCCTGAACATTATATTCCCAGCGGCAGGCATTGGTGCAGGTTCCCTGATTCGGGTCGCGTTTATTGATATAACCAGATAGCAGGCAACGGCCGGAATAGGCCATGCACAGTGCGCCGTGGACAAAAATCTCCAGCTCCATATCAGGAACTTGTGCGCGTATTTCTGCAATTTCTTCCAGTGATAACTCGCGGGAGAGAATAACGCGGGTCAAACCCATCTGTTGCCAAAATTTGACGGTAGCCCAGTTGACGGCGTTAGCTTGTACTGACAGATGAATATCCATCTGCGGGAATGCCTCACGTACCATCATGATCAAGCCGGGATCCGACATAATCAGTGCATCCGGCCCCATATCGATCACCGGTTTTAAATCACGCAGAAAGGTTTTCAGTTTGGAGTTGTGGGGGGCAATATTCACGACCACATAGAAGCGCTTACCGAGGGCATGCGCTTCCTGAATACCTAATGCCAGGTTCTCGTGATTAAATTCATTATTACGCACCCGCAGGCTATAACGCGGTTGGCCGGCGTAAACCGCATCCGCCCCATAAGCAAAGGCATAACGCATGTTTTTAAGGGTACCGGCAGGCGATAATAATTCCGGGGTAAAAGGAATAGATGAAGACATATAAGTGGCTCTCAGTCTGAGTTCAAGTCAGAACCACGCCCGAAGGGGTGGTTAAAAGCCGGGGATTGTAACCTCGCCAATCATGAAAATCAGCCATTGCACAATTTTTGTAGGGTTTAAATGATCTGGATCAGTTTAAGCGGATTTTAATGTCTTAGAGCCTAAGGAAATAATCCGTTAATTGAGCAGTTTTTTGCACATAAATGCTGATTTATTCTTTTTATGAGCAGTTTTTTGCTCAAGAGGTGTTGGTGGCTAAACTAACGATACAGATCTTCAATCACGGTCTTTGGCATGATGCCGCAATACTGCATTAATTAAACGGCCTGAGGGGATCTGGCTCTCGCCTATCTATAATTTTGCCCCGATGAAAGCAGATCCTAAAGGTATTCCCAGAGTGACTCAATGGGGCTCGCCCTATGAAGAGGGAGGGAATTTTGACTGGAAGGGCATTATTACTGAGTTATCTGATCTTGCTGACCCTGACCCTGACCGTGTCTTTTTGGCATTCCAGCAAATGGCTGAAAATCTAATAGGTTTGAAGGCTCGTCTTAAAATGCGAGGAGTACCGGACAGCATTCTTAATATGCCGGGAATGGCTTTTGATTATTTGGATGAAAAATTACAACGCTGGGCACATTTATGAAAGTGAAACTTTCACCGCAAGAGCGTGAGAACTTGTTGCTGCTGTTACTAAGCCAGCTATTTAGTGAACAGATATCTACAGGGGAATTACTGCGCAAACTTAGAAAAGAGATGCTAACCATGTCTCAGGACGAGTTTTCATCTTTGGTTAATATCAGCCGACGTACTCTGTCTGATATTGAAACGGATAAAGGGGGCCAGACGTTATCTGTGCTTGGGCGTGTTTTTCGGCCTTTTGGTTTGAAAATAGGTTTATTACCACGTAACCAGCAGGTATTGAAAAAAATGCTGGAGAAAGAGTTTGCAGCGGTAACCGAAGATCAGAAACGTTTGAAATGAGATGCGCGGTCACTCGCCCCGCGCAGGTACGTTTAAGCAACGAATGTAGGTAAAATAGCGCTATCAGATAAATAAAAATTACAGCGTCAAATCTTTAATTATGGTGGTCGGGCCATTTTTTATTACGGAGGCAATGCCTTTTTTGGCAGCAGCGTCAGAACTGTAGGATTCACTGACGCCAATAACCTGATGGTTTTTCGCTTTCAAAACGAAATAAGGTTCATTTTTGACGTTGTGCTTCAGCTCATATTGGCTTTCCAGTGGGGAGTTACTTTGCACTGATGATATGCCGTTTTCAGCCGAAGCCTTACTGGCGTACATCTCACTGGAGAGAATAGTTTCGCCATTGCTGGCTTTTAGATTGAAATAGTGCTGCCCATTCTTTGCCTTATTAAGCTCATAGTAACCCATGGTCATAGTGGTTCTCCTGTTGGTTGTGATACCTCTAATGAGTGTAGTCAACGTTGACCGGATGTCAGGTCAATGCGCCATGCACCACCAACATAACGCACCTTTGGCAAAGACGGCATTACAGTAAACGACATATCTCTGCTTCCCAGCGATACCCCATACCGTACACTGCACGGATAAATGGCTTCTTGCCATCGAGTGATTCCAGCTTGCGCCGGAGATTTTTGATATGGCTATCGATAGTGCGATCCGTCACCACGCGGTAATCGTCATACAGATTATTCAGCAGTTGCTCACGGCTAAACACATGGCCTGGTTGGGTTGCCAGTATTTTCAGCAGACGAAATTCTGCCGGGGTCAATTCCAACTGATGGCCCAGATAACTGGCCTGAAAGCGGGATTCATCAATCAGCAGTGGCACCGTATCACTTGGCTGCTGCGGTAGCGGTCGGCAGCGGCGCAGAATGGTTTTGACCCGCGCCACCACTTCCCGCGGGCTATAGGGTTTGCAGATATAGTCGTCAGCACCGATCTCCAGCCCCAGTAATCGATCAATCTCTTCGGTTTTTGCCGTCACCATCATAATCGGCACATCAGAGAAACGGCGAATTTCTCGGCAAATGGTAATGCCATCGCTACCGGGTAACATTAAATCCAGCAAAATAATGGCCGGTGGCGACTGACGGACTGCCGCCACTACCTCGTCACCCCTGGTGAGCCATTGGGTCTGATAACCCGCAGCTTGCAGGTAATCGACCAATAACTGGCCGAGCTTCGGTTCATCTTCAACAATCAATACGGAGCCAGATTGGCTGGCAGACTGAAGCGGCTCGTGCATTACAATGAATTACCCTATGGAATGGAATAGCGGAAATACTACCGTAATCCGCAGGCCACCCAAAGGTGAATGTTCGGCGCTGATTTTGCCACCGTGGGCCTCGACAATATTGTGGCATATCGCCAGCCCTAGTCCTGAGCCGCCGCTTGCGCGGTTACGTGAGCTTTCGGTGCGATAAAAACGCTCAAAAATACGTTGTAGCTGTTCATCACTAAGGCCCGGTTTACTGTCCTGCCAGTGTAGGGTTAATGCTTCTTCTTCTGGCAGTGCGATAATCTCAAGCTGCCCGCCTTCATTGGTATAACGCAGACTGTTTTCCAGTAAATTATGAAATAGCTGATTCAATCGGTCGGGGTCGCCGAACATTATTGCCTGTTCAGGCAGATGGGCGGTAATGGTGATATTTTTACTTTGGAAACGACCATGGAAGCTGGCGATAGCGATTTGTAACAGACGCACGGCATCCAGTTGGGTTTTACGGTAGGCCAGTGCACCACGATCTGAGAGCGATAACTGATGCAGGTCGTTGACCAGTTTGGTCAGAATTCCTACCTCGGCTTGCAGTGAGATCAAGGATTCAGGTGTTGGTTGGCGCACACCATCCTGTAGCGCCTCCAACTCGCCGCGCAATACCGCCAGTGGCGTGCGTAATTCATGCGAGACATCGGCCATAAAGTCGCGCCGCATTTGCTCATTTTTCTCCAACGAACTGGCAAGTTGGTTAAAATCTTGTGCCAAACGGCCCAGTTCGTCACGGCTACTGACTGCCACTCGAGTGCTGAAATCACCGGCAGCTAAGCGGTGAGTGCCTTCCACTAACCGTTTTACCGGTGCCAACATCCCGCGCGATAAAACCCAGGTCACCGCTGCCGCCAGCAGGGTTGATAAGCCGACAATAATCCAACTGGTGCGGCGCTGTTGCTGGTCAAAGTTAATATCTGCATTACGCGTCAGTTTTTCGGGGGGTGTGGACATCACCCAGCCCACCACGTTTTTATTCACCTTGATGGCGCGACGGCTAGCTTCTTTCGGCACCTGACCGGTGTGCCCGACCAGTAGATTATTGTGATTATCGACCACCCAGAACTGAGCGCGCCAGCCTCGTGGCGGCAGATTGCGGCTGTTATCACCGCTCTGCTCGAAAGAGCGCATGATCTGATAAATCACCTGATCATTATTACGCAGGAAATCCCAGTTACCGTAACGCTGATATTGCACCTCAAGCGCGTCTCCCAACATGGCGATACGTTGTTCATTGCTTTGTTTGATGTAATCAATGAATCCGCGCTCGAAGCTGGCTCTAACCCCCCAGTGCATGGTGATCAACACCAGCATGCAGGTAGCAAATATTGCCATAAACAGTTTTCCGGTAATGCCGATTCTCATTATGTTTTCACCTGTTCTATCGGTTGGCCGGTTTAATGGGTTGGCGGGCCAGATTACGATTGGTGCCGGTATCCGGCGGCACGCGATTAAATATCAGGGCGGGCAGAGCAATAATAATGGCCATACACATATAGCTGTACAAGAACGCGCTGTGGGTTGCCGGGGTATTGGTTACCACCTGATTATGTGCAAACATGCCCAACAATATCCCGGCGGTACTGACCCCCAGACTCATGGAGAGTTGCATCACCATCGACAGCAAGCTATTGCCGCTACTGGCAAGGCGGTTTGGTAAATCTTTCAAGGTTAAGGTATTCATGGTGGAGAAGCGCAGTGCGTTAACCATTCCCTGGAAAAATAGCACCACCGGCAGTAGCCATAGCCAGCCCATCAGTGCCACCAGCGGGAAGCTCAGACTAACCACCGCCAGCAGCAATGTCGCGCTGACCAATACTTGCCGATAGCCGAAGCGGTTAACCACCTGCACGATAATTCGCTTCATGCCCATACTGCCGATAATCATCGGGATCATCATTAAACCTGCATGGAACGGCGTGAATCCCAGCCCGATTTGCAGGAAAATCGGGGTCATAAAGGGCAGCATGCCACTGCCAATGCGCGCAGTCATACTTGCAGTCAGGCCAAGGGCATAGGATTTGTTTTTGAACAATCTCAGTGAAAATAGCGCAGCGTTATTACCTCGGGCATGCCACCAATATCCGGCCAGAGCCAACATCCCAGACAAGACTAAACCCGCAATTGCCAGCGGTGGCAAACCCAGCCCTTTATGGCCATCTAACGCCAGTGTTAGGGTTGCCATGCCGATAGCCAGCATGATAAAGCCGCTGATATCAAAGCGACGGGTACGCATGGTGTAGTTAGGCATCAGCAGCAGAGTAGCTAACGCGCCAATCACCCCCACCGGCAGGTTGATCAAGAAGATCCAGTGCCAACTGGCGTATTCCACCAGAAATCCCCCCAGCGCCGGGCCAACCAATGGCCCAATCTGGCCGGGTAGGGTGACAAAGGCCATCGCCGACATATATTGTTCGCGTGGCACGATCTTCATCACCGTCAGGCGGCCCACGGGTACCATCATTGCGCCACCGACCCCTTGAATCACGCGAGAGGCGATAAGCTCATTCAGGGTTTCAGATTGCGCGCACATCAGTGAACCAAGGGTAAACAGAATGATTGCTGAGAAAAATACCCACTTAACCCCGACACGATCAGCCAACCACCCGCTAGCGGGCAGCATCACCGCCACCGTCAACACATACGACACAATGACCGATTGCATACGCAATGGGTTCTCACCCAAACTGGCCGCAATCGAGGGCAGGGCGGTATTGACGATGGTGGTATCCAGCGTCTGCATAAAGAAACCGAAGGCAACGATCCACAGTTGCCAGCGTATACTCGTCATCTTTCAACCTGCTGCTGTGTTGACTGCATTCGCTTACCCGAATCACTTACGGGTTTTGACCTTAAAATATAAGTCAGCTCATCGGGACTCTTTCGCTTGCCGCCTGGATATATCGCCATAGGCTATTCCAGCTTCATTAGCGGCTGCTTACTAAAGCGGCTACGTAATCGGTCAAAATAGAGGTAAACCACCGGTGTGGTATACAGTGTTAGCAATTGGCTCATTACCAGCCCACCGACAATGGTTATCCCCAGTGGTTGACGTAACTCTGCCCCATCACCACTGCTTAGCACCAGTGGCAGCGCCCCGAACAAGGCGGCCAATGTGGTCATTAGAATCGGCCGAAAGCGCAATAAACTGGCCTGAAAAATAGCATCGCGGGCGCTGAGATTGCCATTACGTTGCGCGTCGAGGGCAAAGTCCACCATCATAATGGCGTTCTTTTTCACGATACCAATCAATAGCATAATGCCAATAAGTGCGATCAGGCTAAAGGGGGCGTCGAACAGTTCTAGCGCCAGTAGCGCGCCCACCCCAGCAGAGGGCAGTGTGGACAGAATGGTCAGTGGATGAACATAGCTCTCATACAACATCCCGAGCACGATATACACCGTAGCGATAGCGGCCATAATCAGCCACAACTGCGATTTCAGTGTTTCCTGGAATACCTGTGCGGTACCAGTAAAGGTGCCGCGCACGGTGGCAGGCACCCCAAGTTCCGTCATTACCCGCTCAACGGCGGCGGTTGCTTCAGATAAACTGCCGCCTTCCGGTAAGTTAAATGAGATGGTCGAGGCGGCGGATAAGCCTTGATGATTAACCGACAGTGGCGCATTGGCCGGTTGCCACTTGGCGAAATAAGACAATGGAATTGACTGACCGCTACTATTAATCACAAACATCTTATCGAGCGAACTGACATCCTGAGTGTATTGGGGGGCGACTTCCATCACCACTTTGTATTGGTTCAACGGTTGATAAATGGTGGAGATCTGCCGTTGACCAAAGGCGTTGTTTAACAGGGCATTGGCTGTGGACACATCAATCCCCAAGCGCGCCATGGTCTCGCGATCGTAAGTCAGTGCCATCTCCGAGCCTTTATCCTGCTGGTCAGAGTTAACATCTGCCAGCTCCGGCAATTTAGCCAGCGCGGCGCGGACTTTGGGTTCCCATTCACGTAGTGCGGCTAAATCGTCAGCTAACAGCGTAAATTGATAACTGGCGTTGGCTTGACGGCCACCGACGCGAATGTCCTGCACTGGTGCAAGGAACAGGCTCGCCCCCGGTTCTTTGGCTAGTTTGGCACGCAGACGAGTGATAATTTGCTGAGCGCTCTCACTGCGCTCACTCAAGGGTTTGAGCGAGATAAACATCGACCCGCTATTCGTGCGTGAGCCACCGGTGAAGCCGGTGACATTGTCGACCGCCGGATCATCGTTGACTATCTTCATGAAATCCTTCAGCTTCTGCTGCATCGACTGAAACGAAATACTTTGATCAGCTTGGATAAAGCCCATCATCCGGCCAGTATCCTGCTCGGGGAAAAAGGTTTTCGGGATACTGATATAGAGCCAAACATTGAGCGCGATAGTGGAAAGCAGCACCACCATTACCCAACGTGTATGACCCAGTACCCAATTGAGTGAGCGACCATAACCTTGCTGAATAGACAGCAGCATTTTACCAAACCCGCGAATCCGGGGTTGCTGACCAACCGGGTGTGATCGTAGCAAATGGGCGCACATCATTGGCGTCAACGTGAGGGAAATGACCAGTGAGATGCCGATAGCCACCGACAGTGTTATGGCAAACTCGCGGAATAAACGGCCCGGTAACCCTTCCATCAGCAGCAGTGGAATAAACACGGCCACCAGCGAAATACTCATCGACAACACGGTAAAGCCCACTTCGCGCACCCCGCGCAGGGCGGCGGCCATTGGTTTTACCCCCGCTTCCAGATGGCGGGAAATATTCTCCAGCACCACAATGGCATCATCAACTACGAAGCCGGTGGCGATGGTCAATGCCATCAATGACAAGTTATTCAGGCTAAAACCGCACAGATACATAGCGGTAAATGTTCCGATCAACGAAACCGGCACGGCAACCGCGGGAATAAGCGTGGCACGGCCGGAGCGCAGAAACAGGAATACCACCAGAATCACCAAAGCTACGGCTATCATCAATGAGCGCTCCACTTCATCTAACGAAGCACGAATGGTCGGCGAGCGATCTTGTGCAATAGTCAACTGAATTGAGGCGGGGATCGAGGCACGCAGGGCCGGAAGTTCTGCTCGGATCCGGTCGACGGTGGCGATAATATTTGCCCCCGGCTCGCGGCTGATTACTAACAGCACCGCCAGCTTGCCATCGGACATCCCGGCGTTACGCACATCTTGCACTGAGTCCACCACCGTGGCGACATCCTGTAGCCGTACCGCTGAACCATTGTTGTAATGAATTACCAGCGGGCGATAACCCTCTGCGGTTTTGATCTCATCATTGGCCTGCACCTGCCAGTGCTGTTGGCTGGAATCGATAGCGCCTTGTGGGCGGCGGACGTTGGCGGCGCTGATTGCTTGTCGCACTGCATCCAGCGAAACGCCTTGGTTAAACAGCGCACCAGGGTTCAATTCAACCCGCACCGCAGGCAGGGAACTGCCTCCCACCGAGACATCACTGACCCCCTCGGTTTGAGCAATTTTCTGCGCCAATTTGGTAGAGGCAAAATCATACAACTGACCTTGAGTAAAGGTATCCGAGGTCAGCGTCATTATCATGATGGGTGCATCCGACGGGTTCATCTTGCGATAGGTCGGGCGGTTTGGCATGCCGGTAGGTAGCAAGCTTTGCGCGGCATTAAGCGCTGCCTGCACATCACGGGCCGCACCGTTGATATCTCGATTAAGATCAAATTGCAGAATGATCCGCGTGCTGCCCAATGAACTGGTAGAGGTCATTTCATTGACGCCCGCAATTCTGCCCAGAGCGCGTTCCAGCGGTGTGGCAATTGAGGACGCCATGGTCTCAGGATCGGCCCCTGGCATCGATGCACTCACCGAAATCACCGGATAATCCACCTGCGGCAGCGGTGATACCGGCAATAAGCTAAAACCGATAATTCCGCTGAGGGTGATAGCCAGTGTCAGCAGGGTGGTAGCCACCGGGCGATGGATGAACAGAGCGAAGAATTTCACGGCTGCTCCTGCCCATGGGGTAATTCAGGTGTGTCAGTATCCTGATGGCGATAGCGATTTTTGCCATGGGAGTTGCGTGCCAGTTTATCGAACAACAGATAGATAACCGGGGTGGTAAACAGGGTTAGTACCTGACTGACAATCAGCCCGCCGACCATACACACACCCAGCGGTTGGCGTAGCTCGGCCCCGGCCCCGGTACTGAGCATTAATGGCAATGCACCAAACAGCGCTGCCAATGTGGTCATCAGAATGGGGCGGAAACGTAACAAGCACGCCTGATAGATAGCATCATACGGGGTCATCCCCTGATCCCGTTCTGCGGCCAGTGCAAAGTCGATCATCATGATGGCATTCTTCTTCACAATCCCGATCAGCAGAATAATGCCGATAATGGCAATCACATCCAGCTCATTGCCGGTCAGCATCAGCGCCAGCAAGGCACCGACACCGGCGGTGGGCAGAGTTGACAAGATAGTGACCGGATGAATAAAGCTTTCATATAACACGCCGAGCACGATATACATCGCCACAATCGCGGCGATAATCAGCCACAGCGTACTACCGAGTGCGGCCTGGAATGCCAGCGTAGAGCCTTGGAAGCGGGTGGTGATATCCGCCGGTAGCTGAATTGCCTGCTCAGCTTGTGTCACCGCGTTTACCCCCTCACCCAAGGAATATCCCGGCGCCAGATTGAAGGAGATAGTGGCTGACGGGAATTGATTCAAATGGTTAATCGATAATGGCCCGAAGCGCTCCTCAATGGTGGCAATACTGCTCAGCGGCACCCCTTTACCGTCGCTGCCGGTCAGGCGGATATCGTTAAACGCCGCCAACCCCGGCGTGGCCTGCACGTCATGTTCCAGCACCACGCGGTATTGGTTGGCTTGGGTATAAATGGTGGAAATCAGGCGTTGACCGAAGGCGTTATATAGCGCGCTGTCGATAGCCGCCATCGTGATACCTAAACGGCTGGCGCTATCACGATCGACATTAACAAACGCCACCAATCCTCGATCCTGCCAATCACTGGTGACATCCTGGAAGGGAGCTTGTTGCTGCAACTGACTAACCAGCTTCGGTACCCAAGTGCTCAACTCCTCAAGTGTCGTGGCTTGCAGGGTGAACTGATATTGTGTCCGGCTCAGTTGCGTATCAATGGTCAGATCCTGTACCGGCTGTAAGTAAAGTTTAATCCCCGGGACGCCGGTAACGCTTTCCTGTAAGCGGGTAATGATCTGTGGAATGCGATCGTCACGGCTGTTAAGTGGTTTAAGGTTAATCTGCAACCGGCCATTGTTCAGCGTGGCATTGGTACCGTCAACGCCGACAAATGAGGTCAAGCTTTCTACCGCTGGATCTTTAAGGATAATGGCGGCCACTTGTTGCTGGCGTTCCGCCATATTACTGAATGAAACGGATTGCGGTGCTTCCAGGGTTCCTTGAATCAGACCATTGTCTTGCAACGGGAAGAAACCTTTCGGCATCAGCAGGTAAAGCAGCACCGTCAGGACCAGTGTGCTCACCGCTACGCCCAATGTTATCCATTGATGATTAAGCACTTTTTTTAGTGCCACGGCGTAATGGGCGATCACCCAGTTAAAGAACTTCTCACTGGCGCGTGACAGGCGGTTTTGCTTACGCAGTGACTCATAACTGAGCATCCGCGCGCACATCATTGGGGTCAGGGTCAGCGAAACTACCGCTGAAATCAAGATCGCCACCGCCAGTGTTACGGCAAATTCGCGGAACAGCCGGCCCACGATATCGCCCATAAACAGCAACGGAATCAACACTGCAATTAATGAGAAGGTGAGTGAAATAATGGTAAAGCCAATCTCACCGGCCCCTTTTAGTGCCGCATCCAGCGGTCTCTCGCCTTTTTCGATATAACGGGAGATATTCTCTATCACCACGATGGCGTCATCGACCACAAAGCCGGTGGCAATGGTCAGCGCCATTAACGTCAGGTTATTGATTGAAAACCCGAGAAAATACATCGCCGCAAAGGTCCCAATCAGTGATAGCGGTACTGCGACACTGGGGATAATGGTGGCGGCGGCATTGCGCAGAAACAGATAAATCACCATCACCACCAGCACAATGGCGAGCAATAACTCAAACTGCACATCACTGACGGAGGCGCGGATGGTGGTGGTACGATCGGTGAGTACCTTGACATCAACCGACTTGGGCAAGCTTTTGATCAACTCCGGCAGCATCTCGCGAATACTGTCTGCGGTGGCAATGACGTTGACCCCCGGCTGGCGCTGGATATTCAACACAATCGCCTGCTGGGTATTGGCCCACGCAGCCAGTTTGTTATTTTCCGCGCCCTGCTCAATGGTGGCGACATCCTGCAAGCGGATCGGCGCTCCATTTTGGTATGCAATGATCAGATCACGGTAATCCTCGGCAGATTTCATCTGGTCATTAGCCGACAATGTCACCGAACGGGTGGGGCCATCGAGGCTACCCTTGGCGGAATTGACGTTAGCATTGCTGATGGCAGTACGAATGGTTTCGCTGTCCAGCCCCAATGCGGCGACCGCTGGGGCATTCAGTTTCACCCGCACGGCGGGGCGCTGTCCGCCGGAAATAGTGACCAGACCGACCCCGGTGACTTGCGATATTTTCTGCGCAATCCGGGTTTCGACCATATCTTCTACTTGCGTCATCGGGATGGCAGTGGAGGTCACAGCCAAGGTCATAATCGGCGGATCAGCCGGATTCACTTTGCTGTAAATCGGGGGATAAGGTAGGTCATTGGGCAGTAGATTGGTGGCGGAGTTAATGGCAGCCTGCACCTCTTGCTCTGCTACATCCAGTGGCAAGGTAAGCTGGAATTGCAGCGTAATCACTGACGCACCACCCGAACTTTGTGATGCCATCTGCTTGAGGCCGGACATTTGGCCAAACTGGCGCTCCAGTGGCGCGGTAATGGATGATGTCACCACATCCGGGCTGGCCCCAGGATAGAGTGTCACGACCTGAATCGTCGGGTAATCAACCTCCGGCAGGGCAGAAACCGGCAGTGCGCGGTAGCCGAGAATCCCGGCCAGCAGAATGGCAATCATAAATAATGTGGTGGCAACCGGGCGTAGGATAAACAGCCGTGACGGCCCGCCACCAGGTGTTGGAGGCATCACTTGCATCAGGATTTCTCCGCAGGAACAGTGTTACTCGCCGCTCTTGTGCCCCGATGTGTGGCTTTCTCCCCCGTGGCTGCTTTCTCTGCGACACCCGTTTGGTTTGCTGCTGCGGCCCGTGGTGTTACTACTTCGACCTGTAAGCCTTCGGTCAGGCGATCAATACCGTCAGTGACCACGCGTTGACCTGCATTGAGGCCGGCGCTAATAACCACTTGTTTGCTGTCTTGAATACCGGTAGTGACCAGATGCTTACTGACTTTATTCTCATCATTTAGGGTCCAGACAAAGCTCCCTTCGTTGCCCATTTGTACGGCGGCGGTTGGCACCACCACGGCATTTTGCAGTAAATCTACTTTGATACGGGCGTTAACAAACTGGTTGGGGAACAGGATGTCATCGTCATTGGCAAAGCGTGCTTTCAGCTTAATGGTGCCGGTGGTGGTATCAATTTGGTTATCAATACTGAGCAAATAGCCCTGTGCCAGTCGCTGTTTATTGGTGCGATCCCAAGCTTCTACTGGCACGGTAGTGTTATTTTTGGCCGCATTTTTCTGCGCTTGCATGATGGCGGGGATATCGCTTTCTGGCAGCGTAAAGACCACATCAACCGGATGTGTCTGAGTGATCACCACTATGGGGGCTGTGGTACCGCTGGTAATGTAATTACCGACATCGACCTGTTTTAGCCCCACTTTGCCAGATATGGGGGCGGTAATTCGGCTATAAGTCAGTTGCAGTTTGGCACTGTCGATAGCGCCTTGATCGGCTTTAACACTGCCTTCACTTTGGCGCACTAACGAGGCTTGAGTATCGAGCTCTTGTTGTGAAATGACCCCGGTTTTCACCAGTTTTTGGTAGCGGGCCAAATCACGGCGGGCATTGTCCAGCGTGGCCTGATCCTTTGCCAGTTGGCCCTGTGCTTGGGTCAGTTGTACCTGATAAGGGCGCGGGTCGATCTCCACCAGTAAGTCACCGGCGTTGACCTGTTGCCCTTCAGTAAAGTGGATTGCCATTAATTGGCCATCGACCCGGCTGGTCACGGTGACGGTATTGGCGGCAATCACGGTACCTAGGCCGGTAAGATAACGGGGTACGGCTTGTTCGGTGGCTGTGGCCGCCTGTACCGGCGACATGGGCATATTACGTCGGCCACCGGTGCGGGCTGTTGTCGTCCCGCCAGCGGTGTGCTGCGCACCTGGCGCGGTGTTGGTGGCGGCCGCGCTAAAATAGCGCCAGGCAAATATAGCAACAGTAATCGCCACCACCGCCCCGAGTAACATCAGTACCCTGGAAGTGCGTTTGGATTGAGCTTTCATGATGGCGGGAGTCCTTTTTGTTTATTTTGTTATGCGCACATAGATGCAATCAATTGGGTATTGATATGTTACTAGTTTAGCGGGGATTTACCGGATAAAAATGGAGGAAATATGGAAGTAGTGTCAGGGTATGTGGGATTTTGGTTTTTATAATTTTAGGATTCAAAACTGATAGGGTTTGGTTGCGGTTGATATTCGATTAAGTGATGTGATCTGTTTCTTAATTACCCACTGCGCAGTGGGTAATCAAAATAGCATTAACGATACAGGGTCTGCGCCCAACGGGCCAAACCGGCGGTCACTGAGCCGAAGTCATTGCCACCCACTAGCGGGATACCCGGTAGTTGCTGTTGCAGAGCGGCTCGCAATAACGGGGAGCGAGCACTGCCGCCTGTCAGATAGATGACATCTGGAGTGATATGGCTGGTGGATAATGCCAAACTGACTTGTTCCTGAATCCGTTGTAGTGGCTGAGATATGGCTTCAGCAAGCTGTTGCTGGTTGATAGTCTGGCCTAACTCAGGCTCGACAAAATTCAGTGCAGTCGCCACTTGTGCTTGTTCGGATAGCGCGATTTTGCTCTCTTCCGCCGCCCGAACTAAACGATAACTCAGGCGCTGTTGATACACTTTCAGCAGGCGCTCTACTTGCTGTGGATTGGCCGCGTCACGAATCAAATCACGCAGGAAGCGGCCGTTAACCGTGCTGTAGAAATCGCTCTGTGCCGGAACATCGTTAGTCGCAACGGCATTCCAATAGGGCAGTGACGGCAGAGCAATCCCTTTTTCGGTTTCGCCCCCCATGCCAAACAGCGGCATCAGTTGTTTAAACGCGAGCATAATATCCAGATCGTTACCACCAACGCGACAACCACTGTGACCCAGCAGGCTTTGTTGACGGTCTGCCAGCCCCTGCCATTTAGGCCCCATCAATAGCACCGAGCAGTCAGTGGTACCACCACCGATATCCACCACGAGTACGGTTTTTTCTTCTGTCAGCGTCGCTTCAAAATCCAGCCCTGCCGCGACCGGTTCAAACTGGAAAGCAATATCGCGAAAACCGGCGCGTTGGGCGGCGCGCAGTAAAATCCCTTCCGCCTGGCGGTTAGCATCCTCACCGCCAGAGCCTTGGAAGTTGACTGGACGGCCAATTACGGTCTGACTGATTTCTGATGCCAGTACGGATTCTGCCTGACGTTTGATATGGAACATCATGGCGCAGACCAAATCCTCAAACAGCGCTAATTGCTGAGGTTTCAGCCCATTGGCACCCAGGAAGGATTTAGGTGATTTTACAAAGTATACGTCTTCAGGGTCTTCGATATAGTGGGCGAGGGCAGACAGGCCAAATGTCAGACTGTCGGCGGCAACCGGAATATCCTCTTCGCGATTGAATGCCATGGCCCGGCGTAATAGCTGCTGATTTTCGTCGCTACCGGTGGGTACCTGCCAGTGGCGGTGCAGGCATTCACTGACCGCTTCCCGTGTTGGCGCGCACAACATGGAGGGCAGATAGACGTCATTATTTTCCAGTGCCAGTAAGTTGGGAGCATCATCCCGCATCACGGCAACTGAGCAGTTTGCTGTGCCGTAGTCAAAACCAATGAACATAATTGCCCCCCAGGCCAAATAAAGGGGTGCGACTTTACCCGAGAGTGGGCAGCGGGGCAATCGTCATGTTAGTGATTTTTTAATCATGGTTGAGGATGCAACATGATGAGCCGGTTATTTAATCGATGAGCCGGTTATTTAATCGCAAAATAGCCACTGTTGAGTAAATCAGACAACGGCTGCGGCGGGCTAATGGTTTCACCGTCAGCTAAATCGACACCGATGGTTATCAGTTTATTGAGCGTCAGAGGGAGTTCTGCTGGCCCAGCCAGAGTGGCGATATTGGCTCGCTGAGCGGTACCATTAATGATAGAGACCAGCACTTCATCCATCTGATTAATATGGATATGGGAAATTAAGTCGCTGTTAAACTTAAGATAATCGATAGTGTGATCCGCCAGTAACTCGAAATCATTCAGGTTATGACCAAACTCTTTAACGATGAGTTTGCAGCCCAGTTGTTGCAATTTGGCGAGAAAATTGCCAATCGCGAAGGGGTATTGCAGTAAGGTGGATTCATCGACCATCCAATAGAGACTTTGTGTTGGCAGTACGGTTTGCCGCACCAAGGTCAGCAATGATTGGCGGAACTCTTCTTTGAGCAGCGCCGCCTCTGACAGCGGGATAGCCAGCGCCAGCCCTTTATGTTTGATAGCTTGGGCATGTGTCATTAACAGTTGCTCACAGACCCAATTATCAATCTGCGGCAGCAAGCTATAGAGCAGCGCGGCTTCCTGAAACTCGGCCTGGCTGATGTTAAGGCTATGTGGCCGATTAACCTCGAAACTGATTTGATAGAAACAGACAGACAACGGCGTTCTGGGGGGCGCGGTTGGGGTGAGTTGCAATACCAGTTGGTTATCATTGAGAATATTCTCAACATCTTCCCTGCTCAACAGCTCGTGTTGGCGTGCTAATAGCTGCTTTTGCCGTGGCTGATAGAGATAAACCTGACCGCGCCCACTGTGTTTAGCGGTGTAACAGGCGATATCTGCCTGTGCCATAATTTCACTGCGCTGATTGTTATTGCTACTTATTTGCGTCACACCGGCGCTGGCCCCAACACGATAGAGCTTATCTTCCCAGTAGAAATGATAGCCATTAATCAGTGATACCAGACTTTGGGTAATGGCTTTGGCATGGGGTAGGGTGCAGTTGAGCATCAGTAAGCCAAACTCATCACCGCCGAGGCGTGCAACACAATCGCTGTTACGTAAGTGCTGGCGCATCAATTGGCTCAACTCTTTCAATAATGCATCTCCTGCTGGGTGCCCGGCAGTGTCATTAATGGCTTTGAAATAGTCCAAATCAAGGAAAGCCAATGCATGTTGTTGGTTAAGTTCGACGCTAATTTGGATTGCCGCTTTCAATTTATTCTCAAAATTGGCGCGGTTTGGCAGACCCGTGAGATTATCGTGAGAGGCGCTGTGGCTGAGTTTGCGCATCATTGCGCGCGATTCGCCGACATCCTGGAACACCAGTACCGCCCCGACAATGTCCCCTTCCAACGTTTTCAGCGGCGCGACCGACTCCTGAATATCATAATACTGGCCATCACGATGGTGTAATACCATTGACTCATTGAACGAAGAGTATGGGCGATGATTAAGACAATGCTCTATCGGGTTATCAATCTCCGCGCCGTCTACGCCGTTAGTCAACTTGATGATATGGTTGACCGGTTGGCCCAATGCGATGGTATTTGCCCAGCCGGTCATTTTCTCGGCCACCGGGTTCATAAAGGTAATCTTCATCTCCTGATCGGTACAGACCACAGCTTCACCGATGGAGTCCAGCGTGATATGCAGTCGCTCTTTCTCTTCGTGCAGCGCTTCCGTCAGATTTCTGATTTCCGTCATATCCAGCGTGGTGCCAATCAGACGCAGAATATTGCCATTTTTATCACATATCATATTGGCTTGATTACGCAGATGGACAATTTCACCATCCGGTAATAACAGCCGGAATTCCAGACGGTATGGCTGGCGCTGCTTGAGGGCGGCGCTATATTCGCGATTAACCCGATTGATATCTTCCTGATGAATGTATTTCTGCCAAACACGCTCATCAACCTGGGTATTAAAAGGAATATGATAGAGTTCATACATCCGCTTATCCCAACTGATAACCTGCGTTTTGATATCCAATTCCCAGATACCGATCCCCCCAGCCTCGTTAGCCAGCGTAATACGCTCCATTAGGCGGCGGTTAATAATCTCGGTTTTTTTCAGTTCATTGATATCTTCAGCTTGCGAGATGAAATAGAGCGGTTGCTGTTGGTGATCCCGCACCACACTGACCACCAGTAGTGCCCACACAATTTCACCATCGCTGCGGATATAGCGCTTTTCCATCGAATAGCTGGGGATACGGCCATGATACAGGTCGTCGAGTAATTTCAGGTCCGCAGAGAGATCGTCTGGATGAGTAATTTGCTGGAAAGTCAGGGTCAGTAATGTCTCTTGGGAATAGCCTAATAACTTGCATAAGGCCTGATTGACCTGCATCCATTGGCCTTGCGGTGAGACCAAGGCCATACCGATGGCTGAATATTCCATCGCGTTACGAAAGCGATTTTCGCTTTCAATAATATGCTCTTTCTCCATGCGAAAAGAGTGCATTACCATTGCCATGGCATGGGGCGGAATTAACACCATTAATAAAGGAATAAAGGAGAACGCTTGAATTGACAGGTTAGTATCGGAATTAATGGTATACAGCTTGAAATTAAGCATCAATGCAATCAGCAATGTTGCCATAAAGCAGATGGAAAATGTCTCAAAACGCGGTAAGCGGATTGAGGTCCAGATCAACGTCATGATGACAAAAGTAAAGGGGAAAGGCAGATAAATCAGTCCGATATAACAAGCTGATAGTGATATTATCATCATAAAAATCATATCAAACAGCGCTTTGGATTTGGTCGCGATATCGAAGTAACCTCGACGGTAAAGTAACCCGACCGGCCCTAAGGCCAACATTCCTACCGCCTCGGACATAAACCACACCGTGAGCACTTGGGTAAAGCCCCCGTTTTGTGGGGATAAATACCAAGCCGCTGCCAGCCCACTGGCCAGAGGGACCACAATCACAGTGCAAACCGAGAATTTAAGCCAACTGAGCAGGTTATTGAGCGGGTCTTTGGTTTGCAGGAATTTACGCAGTAACCAGGCCCCGGCGGATGCCTCTGCCAGGTTGATAAATGTTAGGGGTAACGGGAACCAACTGAGGCCATATAAAATAAAATTAGCGGCAACAATACATATCCCTGCGGCCAATAATTGCCATAACCAGTAGCGCATAGGATGGTGGAACAGCGCCACCATTAATACTGCCGTCGGGAACCATAATGGGGCAAGGTTTTCTGACTGTTCAGAAAGCTGGATACAAAAGAGTGCGAGCAAAAATACGACTATGCTGATGATAGTAATGTGGAGAATGGTTCTATTGTCAGGTGCCGGTTTTTCGGACGCACTGAGATCCATATAACGCCTTATTTTGCTCACACAGATTTAGATTATGATAGGAAAAGCCCATCACATAAAGAATATACCGCCGTTAAAATACGGTCATATTCAAAAGTTTAGTATAGATAAACACTGTCGAGTGTTATTCCTCTTCTCAGTGCTTAATTAATGATTTGTTTATTAGCATAATAGTCAGACCAAGAATATAGTTGCCAGTCCCAGAAAGATGAAAAACCCACCGGTATCTGTGATGGCGGTGATCATAACACTCGATCCGATAGCCGGATCACGCCCCATCCGAGCCATGGTCATCGGGATAATAACCCCCATGAGTGCTGCCATCAGCAAGTTAAGGATCATGGCTAATGTCATCACCCCCCCCATTGCCGGATCGCCATAGAGCAGATAGGTGACTACCCCCATAATCCCGCCCCACACCAAACCATTAATCAACGCCACGCCCAATTCTCTGAACATCAGGAAGGTCACGTTACCTTGTTGAATATGGTGTAATGCCAACGCTCGGACAATCATGGTAATGGTTTGATTTCCGGTATTGCCGCCAATACCGGCCACAATCGGCATTAATGCTGCCAGAGCCACTAATTGTGAGATGGTGTCCTCAAATAAGCCGATCACGCGTGAGGCAACAAATGCCGTACAGAGGTTGATTGCCAGCCATGACCAGCGGGTGCGAACCGCGCGGCCTACCGGGGAGAACACATCTTCTTCCGGGCTTAAGCCCCCCATGCGTCTTAGGGTGGTGTCGCTCTCTTCGTTGACCACATCAACAATCTCTTCGATGGTCAAACGACCCATCAGTTTGCCTTTGGCATCAATTACCGCGGCACTGATTAAGTCATAACGTTCAAAAGCACCGGCAGCATCTTCTGCTTTCTGTTCGGGTTGGAACGTGGTCGGGTTGCTATCCATCACCTCAAATACTTTAGCATCGGGCGCATTGAGCAGGATAGAGGTCAATGGTAACTCGCCAAGCAAGGTATTTTTGCGGTCAACCACAAAGATTTTATCCGTGGCATCGGGAATATTTTTCCGATAACGCAAATAGCGTTGCACGGCTGCCAGCGTAATATCGGCACGTACCGTCACCAGCTCGAAATCCATCATCTGACCGACAGTGTCACGGGCATATTGGATAACTTCCCGCACTCGGGCGCGTTGATCCGGGTCCAATGAGGTGAGCAGGCGGCCCATCAAATTACGTGGCAGGTATTCAGCCAAATAAGCCTGTTCATCGACATGCAAAGTGCGCATGGCCCTCAACAGGTCTTTATCACTCATCTCTTTAATCAGCGAATCCCACACTGTTTCAGAGACTTCAACCAGCGTTTGGCCGCGTTTCTCATTTTTGACCAACCGCCACAATGCCAAACGTTCGTCATGAGGCAACGCCTCCAGTAAGTCAGCAAGGTCGGCAGCATGCAGATCATCAAGTAGACTTCTGATTTCTAACGTTTGCTCGGACAGTTGTTCATCACTGAGCTTTTCTTTCTCTTCCTGACGGCCAAGAATGCCATCAACCAAAGCCTTATTATTCAATAATAGAGAAAGTATCCGGTTGCGTATTTCAGCCAGTTTTTTCGTATTATTTTTAGTTTTATTCTTTATAACGGCAGAAATTGGCACAGGAATAATCGGCACTGGCATAATGTGTCCTTAATTCGAAAACGACCCTTTGCCCCTGAAGTCGTAGGGATAGGCACTAAAACATTAACGACAAAACATCTAGGGGCTGAGATCGCTCTCATGGGGGCCAGGTGGTTCGCCTTCTACAGTCAGTTCAAGTTGCTGTGACTGCCTGCGCTCCTGATGATGGGAAATAGAAGCGACCGCCGCATACAATAAACGGCCAAACAGAATGAGAAAGCTCACCAGTAGGATTATTTTTGTTAGCTGTGTCGATGGCCGTCTTCTCATCATTTACCTTCCTACCCTTCGCTCTTGGCGTTGCAGCTGTGTTAGCTGCTCTCACTCACCCGAATCACTGACGAGAGTCAGCTCATCGGGATTCTCTCGTTTGCTGCCTTGCTGCAACACCAATATCTTTGGGTAATACACTGTATTACTTGGCGTTGCAGCGGTGTTTGTCACAATTAATGTTAGCTGCTCTCACTACTCGTCCCATCCATGGGCCTCGCCTCGTTGAGGCCGCTGCAAGCAGCGTTCAAATCTGCTCCCGGCAGATTTGTCACCCGAATCCCTGACTACAGTCAGTGATTCGGGATTGATTCTGATTACTCTTTGACGGTAACCACATCCGCTGCTTCTGGCTCTTCTTCTTCTTCAATGATCAGCTTCCAGCCTACTACATCATCCCAGTATGCCTGCTCACGCTCAAAATCCAGTTGTACCAGATTATTTTGTGTCAGATAACCGACGGGGAAACGTAATGTCCAATGGCTATCGTCAGTTATCAAACGCAGACTCTCTGGCGTGGTAGTCGACTGACGCTGATTATTCAGTAACGTACTCAAACGTAATAACTGAATTAACGGTAAATAATACTTTTTCTTGAATAAATTTAAACGCGGTAATTCATCCAGCTTGATGCCTTTACGATGCATCCGTACCAACGTTGCCAGCAGCAGTTGTTGCTCCTGATTAAAGCCCGGTAAGTTGGTGTTTTGCAGGATATAGGCAGAATGGCGGTGCATCCCACTGTGATTAATACTCAGACCCACTTCGTGCAACATTGCCGCCCATTTCAACAATGCTTCAAGCTGCGGCTGCACCAACTTGGTGTTCTGCGCTAACCACTGGGTATAAAGTTGTTCGGTTGTTTCCAGCACTCGGCGGGCTTGTTCGCGGTCAATATTATAGTGTTCCGCCAGGCTTTTTGCCGTGCGTTGACGAATATCCTGATGGCGGAAACGGCCTTCCATCTCATACAGCACACCTTCGCGCAGCGCGCCGTCGGATAAGCGTAACTCTTTGACTGCTAACGCATCAAATACCCCACACAAGATAGCCAGGCCCGGTACAAATACCGACTGGCGATCTTCTGACAATCCCGGCAGGCTCAGGGCTGAGAAGTGTTTGAATTGTAACACTTGCTCAACCAGCATTTCGAGGCGATCTGGTGTTATCAAACCGTCTTTTTCGCCCATTTCCACCAACACTTCATAGGTGGCCTTAATGGTACCGGATGCCCCCAGCGCATATTGCCAACCCTGAATGCGGTATTGCCATGCCAGGTTTTCCAGTTTCTGTGCTGCCGCAAGACGGGCACGTTTGAAATTGGCCTTACTTATCTCACCGTGTGGGAAGAACTGCTGGGCAAAACTCACGCACCCCATACGGCGGCTCTCTACCAACAGAGGCTCAAAATCTTCACCAATAACTAACTCTGTTGAACCCCCACCAATATCGATGACCAGCTTGCGGCCTTTTTCCGGCTGAGTGTGTTCGACGCCCATAAAAATCAAACGGGCCTCTTCTTGGCCGGAAATGATTTCGATCGGATACGGAATAACCGCCGCCGCCCGCTTGAGGAATGCCTCCGCGTTAGCGGCTTGGCGCAGCGAATGGGTGCCAACAATACACACATTATCAGGTGAGAAACCCTGCAAGCGTTCTGCAAACAGCGCCAAACAGGCTAAACCCCGTTCGATGGCTTCTTCGCTAAGCATGTTATTGTGGTCCAAACCATCAGCCAGATGTACGCGCTGCTTTAGGCGACCTAAAACCTGTAGCGCGCCGTTGACGACCCGGGCAATGACCATATGAAAACTGTTAGAACCCAAATCGATAGCTGCAATTTCCTGCGGCTTGGTGGTCGATGAACTGTTGGATAGCGGCATAGTTTTAGCTCGATGCGTCTGGTTGTTCCAGCGCTTTTAAATAATCATAGATGGCAATCTGTGCACGTACTTTGCGCCTATTACCACGCGGTACATAACGATTACTCAGTTCTTTATCAATATAACGGGCTTTTACCGTGTCGTTGAATAACAGCTCTAAAATATCTAGCACCCGTTGTTTTAATTTCGGATCCAGCAATGAGACCGCGACTTCAATACGGTAATCGATGTTACGGGTCATCCAGTCAGCGGAAGAGAGATACACCAGTTTGTCGCCTTTATTCTCGAACACATAGACCCGGTCATGTTCCAAGAAACGGTCAACGATACTGGTGACCTGAATATTATCGCTGATCCCCGGCATATTGGGGATTAACGAGCACATGCCACGTACCAATAATCGGATTTTTACCCCAGCACTGGAGGCGCTATATAACCTATCTACCAGACCTTTATCTACTAAATTATTTATCTTCAGGGTAATACCGGCGCTTTCTCCGGCCTGAGCATGAATAATTTCCTGATCAATCAATTGATACAACATTAAACGCGAGTTCTGCGGTGACACCATCAGATTATCGAATTTGACCGGGCGATAAGGATTTTCGATAAAGTTAAATACCCGCCGTACTTCATTGGTAATACGGGCATCTGCGGTCAGTAATGAGTAGTCGGTATAGATTCGGGCGGTTTTCTCATTGAAGTTGCCGGTACCGATATGGGCATAGCGCACGATCTCCTCGCCTTCAAGGCGGGAAATCAGGAATAATTTGGCGTGGATCTTCAGACCAGGTGCTGAGAAAATAACGTGTACACCAGCGGCCGTCAGGCTTTTGGCCCAGTGGATATTGGCTTCTTCATCGAAGCGCGCCTGTAACTCTACCACTACCGTGACTTTCTTGCCGTTATGGGCGGCATGGATCATCGATTCGATGATGCGTGAATCCTTGGCGACCCGATAAATATTGATTTTAATCGCTAATACGCTGGGATCGAAAGAGGCTTGACGCAGTAATTCCAATACGTGTTCAAAGGTGTGATAAGGGTAATACAGCAGGACATCTTGTTCACGGATAGCATCAAAGCCATTGCGGAATTTATCAAACCAAATATGGCGCAGGCGCGGCATTGGCCGGTTAACCAGATTGCTTTTGCCCACATTCGGGAAGCTGATAAAGTCTTTGAAGTTATGGTAACGGCCACCTGCAATAACCGAGTCATCATTAGAGATACCCAATTTATTGCGCAGTAATTCCACCATCTCATCGGGCATATCACGTTGGTAAACAAAGCGCACCGGCTCTGCCGTCAGGCGCTGTTTAAGGCTCGACGACATCAGCTCCAGCAGGCTGGATTCCATTTCAGTGACCAAATCATATTCGGCATCACGGGTCATCTTCATGGAGTAGGCGTTTAGCGCATCGTAATCAAAGAAGCCTTTAAAAATCTCATCGAGGCAAAATCTCAATATATTATCAAGTAATATCATTGGCTTGCGGCGGCGAGGTGCTTCTGGTGGCAAATTGACAAAACGCGGGACTTTATCTGAAGGAATCTCCAGCAGGGCATAGGCAATTTCCTGCCCGCGGATAATCTCCACCGCCAGATAGGTGTAATCGTCTTTTAAGAACTGCACCAGGTTGGTGTCATGGTTAATCAAGATCGGCGTAATGTGTTGGCGCAGATGCTGTTTAAAATAGATTTTTAGCCAGGCTTGCTGATTTTCGGAAATCTGCCGTTCATTAATCAGGAAAATCTGATTACGCGCCATTTCCAGTAAAAGATCATTATATAACCCATCAAATTCTTGATCGGCTTTCACCACTTTGCTCTGAATTTTTTTCAGCAAATGGCGAGAGGTCACGGCAGAGCCTTGCTCTTCGCTGATCAAAATGCGCCGTTTCAGATCGGCAAATCGGACTTTATAGAATTCGTCCAGATTATTGGAGTAAATGCCAAGAAATCGCATCCGCTCGATGAGTGGATTGCTCTTATCTGCTGCTTCCTGCAATACCCGCTCATTAAAAGATAACCAGCTAAGTTCTTTTTCGATGTAGAGCTTTTCCTGACCCATTGCAACTCCAGTAAGATTATTGTGGGAGTATTTAGTGTCCTCAATCATTATTGCGAAAGTTTGACAAGAAAGTCCAACAGATATCATTAGTTAACTTTGTCCGTTAAACCTTATACCCAATCGATCTTAAGTTGCAGGAAAGCGGTAAGCAACAGACAGATTGGTCAACGACGGGTTTGAGCAACACACCTGCATTTTGAAAGATGATGGGTATAAAACATTGTCATGCAAACGCCACAAAAGTGACATAAGATGCTCGGTCATCTGGCGGTATAGATATACGCTTGGATTGATAATAGTAGACGGGGCATGGGGCAATCGAAGAGTATGCAGCGAACAGGCAAAGCAACACCATCAGGGAGAGATAAGCGCCGGGCTGCCATTGATCGTTTAGTGCACATGGCGGTGACGAGTAGTGGCTTGTTAGTGCTGCTGACACTGATGTTGATTTTCGTTTACCTATTGTATGCCGTATTACCGTTGTTTAAACCGGCCTCTATCAGTTTGCATAATCAGTTCGCTGTCACTCGCAGTGCGCCGACAGCCGCGCTGGGTATTGATATTCAAGGGCAGGTCGGATATCGCATTGATAATCAAGGCTATGGCTACTTTATTCGGCTCAATGCACTGGGGGCATCCCCGGCAGGTAGTCTGATAAGCGAACAGCGGTTATCGCCGCCACCGGTATCAATCAGCCGTGCAGCCAATGGGCAACCTTTGTATGGCGTTGGCCTGAGCAATGGCCGTCTTACTCTACTGCAACCCGATTTCTCAGCCACACCGCCACGCTGGCAATTTCCGCTGGGTGAACAGCCGCGGTTTATGGATTTGAAAGGCCAACGCTTGCAGCATTTGGTGCTGGCTGAACCGCAATCACAGCAATTTACCCTTGCCGCGGTTACCGATGATGGCCGCTTGCTGGCAGGGACGTTTACTGCCCAGGGGCAGCAGGTCACTGAACTGACGGATGTGCCGAAAACGGTCAGTCAACTGTTATTGGCACCTGACGGGCGTTTGCTCTATCTGTTATCCGGCCAGCAGTTATCTATCTATCAATTTGGTCCGGAACTGAAATTGCGTGAAACTGTGTCGTTACTGGATGACCAGCATGCGTCTGATGGGCCATTGACCCTCTCTTTGCTGCCAGGTGGCAAGTCGTTGCTGGTGCAAGCGCCGGGCGGCGTAATCAGCCAATGGTTTGATGTGCAGAAAGGGTCGGATAATCAATTTCACTTGACGCGCATACGCAGTTTCACTCCGACAGGTAAGGGCTTATTGACCACGGAGAGCGCGCGTCGGGTTTTTGCCTCATTATCGCCACAAGGCGAGCTATCACTCTTCTCCAGTATCCAGTCAACGCCTTTGCTGCAACATAAATTAGCTGACGGCGTTACCGACGCTGCGTTCTCCCCTTGGGGTGATAGTTTGCTGCTTGAGAATGCTGCCGGTTGGTCTACCTATCAATTGGACAATCGCTATCCAGACATTAGCTGGCGTAGCTTGTGGCAACGGGTGTGGTATGAGAATTACCCTGAGCCAGCCTATGTTTGGCAATCAAGCTCGGCCGAAGAGAGCTATCAGGCTAAATTCAGCCTGGTACCGATTATTTTCGGCACATTAAAGGCTGCCGCCTATGCCATGTTATTCGCCGTTCCATTGGCATTGGCGGGGGCAATTTATACGGCCTATTTTATGTCGCCAGGTTTGCGGCGAGTGGTTAAACCGGCCATTGAGATGATGGGGGCATTCCCAACCGTGGTTATAGGTTTGATTGCCGGTATTTGGTTGGCTCCGGTAATTGAACATTATCTGACGGGCATTCTGCTACTTCCGCCGCTGTTGGCGCTGGCTATTTTATTGTGTGGCTGGGGGAGTAGTTGTCTGGCGGAAAAGACACAATGGCGGTTACCTGCGGGCTGGGACGTGATTGTGCTGTTGCCGGTTATCCTGCTGACCGGCTGGTTCGCATTATGGTTGGGACCACAACTGGCGCAGTGGGTGCTAGGAGGGCCATTACATGAGTGGTTGGGTGACAACTACTCTCAACGTAATGCGCTGGTGGTCGGTGTCGCCATGGGGTTTGCGCTGATCCCGGTCATCTTTTCGCTGGCAGAGGATGCACTATTCAGTGTGCCGCCGTCACTCAGCCAAGGCTCATTGGCACTAGGGGCGACCCCGTGGCAGACGTTAACCCGGGTCATTCTGCCCTCAGCCTACGCTGGTATCTTCTCTGCACTGATGATTGGTTTTGGCCGTGCGGTGGGGGAAACCATGATTGTGCTCATGGCGACCGGCAATACACCCATTATTGATGGCAGCATTTTTCAGGGGTTACGGGCGATGGCAGCCAATATCGCTATCGAGATGCCGGAAGCGGTCGTCGGTAGCGGCCACTATCGGGTGCTATTCCTGACCGCACTGGTGCTGTTTTGCTTCACATTTTTAGTCAATACACTGGCCGAGGCTATTCGTCTGCGGTTGCGTGAACGCTATCAGATGGAGCGGACGGCGTGATGAACATTAAGCCTAACGTGTCTGGCGTGACCAAAAAGTGGTTTGCATCGGGTTCCCCGTGGATCTGGCTAACCGCCAGTGCTGTCAGTATCAGCCTGCTGGCGTTGCTTGGGATCATATTATTGTTGGCAGGCCAAGGGATGCGATATTTCTGGCCCGCCCCGGTCTATCTGTTTGAGCTTAAGCAAACGGCGGCAGGCCCGGTCAAAATGATTGGCGAAATTTATCAACAGCAGACGCTGTCACGTCAGCAATTAGAACAAGCCGGCGTGATGTTACCGTCGCAGGCCGGTGAGACCGTAACCCGCTATTTGATTAAAACCGGTAACCGCGAGATTCAGGGGCAGGATTTCCATCGCCTGCTGGACAGTGATATCCAGCAACGCACTTTGCCTAAAGATCTGCTGGTGCTGGATCGCCAAAACAATGGTATGGCATACGGTTTCCTCGCTGGCATGTTGGATAACGGCCAACCGTTAGTGGGCAATGATTTGGCTCAGGAACTGCAAAAACGTATTCCTGTGATACAAGGTCTGGTCAAGCGCGCGAATGATATTCAGTTCCGCCAAATGAATATGCTCAATCAACAGTTTGAGGCGTTGCGGCTAGAGAAAAAACGGCTACAAATGAATGGCGACCTTGACAGTAAATCGCAGGACCGTATCGAGGCGGAGTGGGGGGCGCTGCAACGTAGCCATCAAGCCATGATGGAAACATTACGCGGGCTACAAACCGAGCAAAGTCGCTACACGCTGTTATTGCGCGACATGAATGGGCAAATCCACCCACTGTCACTTAGCCAGATTAACCGCGCCTGGTATCCCAATGACATGACTTTCGGGCAAAAACTACATCATTGGGCAGCACAAACTCAGAAATTCCTGACCGATAATCCGCGCAATGCCAATACCGAGGGCGGTGTGTTCCCAGCGATTTTTGGCACGGTACTGATGGTGATACTGATGTCTATCGTGGTCATGCCATTAGGGGTGATTGCAGCGGTGTATTTACATGAATATGCCGGCAAAAACTGGCTGACCCGCATGATCCGTATTTCTGTGGTGAATCTGGCTGGGGTGCCCTCTATTGTTTATGGCGTATTTGGCCTCGGTTTCTTTGTCTATCTGATTGGTGGATCACTGGATAAACTGTTTTACCCAGAGGCGCTCCCCAACCCGACATTCGGTACCCCTGGCGTTTTATGGGCGGCGTTAACGCTAGCACTGCTGACGTTGCCAGTGGTGATTGTTGCCACCGAAGAGGGGCTGTCACGCATTCCGGCCAGCTTGCGGCAAGGCTCGCAAGCGCTGGGAGCCACTAAGGCTGAGACACTGTGGCATATTGTGTTACCGATGGCGGCACCGGCGATGATTACCGGGCTTATTTTGGCGGTGGCACGGGCTGCGGGGGAAACCGCGCCGCTGATGCTGGTAGGGGTGGTGAAATCAGCGCCGCTCTTGCCAGTCGATGGTATCTTCCCGTTCCTACATTTAGAACGTAAGTTCATGCATTTGAGCTTCCAGATATACGATATGGCATTTCAAAGCCCCAATGTGGAAGCGGCTCGCCCATTAGTCTTTGCCACAGCTCTGCTGCTGGTGATCATTGTGGTCGGCCTTAATTTAGCGGCTATTGGTATTCGCCATCATTTGCGTGAAAAATATCGAGGTTTATTGTTGTGACTGAACTTTTTAACCCGCAGGACGAAATATGGGACTTTTGACGCCGGATTCGCTGCCGCTGCTTGATGTACAGCAATTGACCGACGAGCAAACGGCGCTGGCGGTCGAAAAGCTCAATTTATTTTATGGTGACAAACAGGTGTTGCACGATATTTCATTTAATGTGCCTAAGCACCGTGTTACTGCGCTGATTGGCCCGTCTGGTTGTGGTAAATCTACCTTATTGCGCTGCTTTAACCGCATGAATGATTTGCTGGATAACTGTCATCTTGAGGGTGAAATCCGGCTAGGTAGTGAAATTATCACCGATAAAACCACTGACGTTGCCGCATTGCGTCGGCGGGTTGGCATGGTGTTTCAGCGGCCCAACCCATTCCCTAAGTCAATTTATGAGAATGTGGTATATGGCCTGCGCTTGCAGGGGATTCGTGACCGTCGGGTGCTTGATGATGCTGTTGAGCGCTCATTGCGGGCCGCAGCATTGTGGCATGAAGTGAAGGACCGATTGCGGGAAAATGCCTTTCGTCTCTCCAGCGGCCAGCAGCAGCGCCTGGTCATCGCCAGAGCCATTGCTATTGAACCTGAGGTGTTATTGCTCGATGAGCCGACATCCGCTCTGGACCCAATATCCACCCTAACCATCGAAGAGTTGATAACCACACTCAAGCAGCAATACACCGTGGTACTGGTCACCCATAATATGCAGCAGGCGGCGCGGGTCTCGGATTACACCGCCTTCATTCATCAAGGGAGCCTGGTGGAATATAACGATACCGATGCGTTGTTCACTTCACCGCGTCAGCGCCGGACGGAAGATTATATCACCGGGCGTTACGGTTGAACATTTAGCGCCAGTACAGCAGTTTCTAAGGTGTTTGCTTTATTTATCAATTGCGATTTAAGTTTACACTTTCATGTGCCGCTCGTTATTTAGGTGACTACTGAATGGAAGCGTTAAGTGAAAGAGCTATTGATAACTCAGCCTGATTTTATGGAGACATTTAGTTGTGTCGGCACAGCATGTCGCGAACACTGCTGCAAAGGCCAAAATGTCACGCTTGATAGAAATCGTTATCAAAAATACATTAAAAGCCCTTACGCAGAAATTAAACGTATTGCCATTAACCAGATTTCGGTTACTCAAGCCAGCCTTGCCTCTTGGGCTAATATTCACCCGGATAGTCAGGGGAATTGCCCCTTTCTTGATGAACAACGGTTATGTCAAATTCACAAACATGCCGGCGCTCATGCACTGAGGTAACCCGGCAGGCATTATTTTCCGATGACGCGCTAACGTTGCGTTTTTCTACTATCAACCAATATGACTATTACAAAGCACCGGATATTGTTATTGAAGAGCGGTTGGTTAATCGCGCTTGTGCGGCAATTGCAGCCAGCCAGCAACCGAATATTGAAGAAAATCTTTGGGCGATAAATTGTTTTTTACATAATTATCAAGCCTGGGATGACGTGAATAAAATTAAAATGGTTGAGATAGACAACCTGCGCACTGAACTTATCGCCACTATGACGGCAGGGCAAGCAGCCCATGAACTGGCAGCGATGAAGATAGCTCCGGCTATCAGTGATGAACTATTAAATTATTTGGCTGATTTTATTGCACAACTGGCTGATATTCGGGGGCGAAATACGCTGGCGGCTTATGCTCAACCGTTGCTGAGCTACGCCACTAATGACCTGATTGAGCAAAATAATAATAAGCAACAATTAAACAATGCATGGCAACAATATGCCTTGCCCTTTTTTACCAAATACCCGTCGGTATGGCGCAATTATTTTCTGTTACGCATTCATCATGACCAATTGGCGATGGGGGATGAGCAAGCGGCGGTTACGGTATTTAATTTACAAGCTATAGATTTCTTCTATTTGAAAGCACTCATTTCAGCCTATGCCAGCCAGCATGGGGAGCTAACCGAAGATGACGTGATTGGTATTATCTATTCTTATCATGCGTGTCGGGAATCCACGGATAGCTCAAGCCAGAAATTTAAACAAGACGTTATGGCTTGGGCGCTAAAAGAAGATTTTTCATTATTATCGTTGTTGGCGTGAAATAGTATTTAACTAAGTGGCGGGTTGTGTCGTTTGTTATCTGTATATTATCAGTAACTAATAGGAATATATTCAGTGAAGGAATTACAGATTATCCAACCTGAATTTGTTAAGAATTTCAGTTGTATTGGGTCAGACTGCCGTGACCACTG
The DNA here is from genome assembly GCF_048593855.1 of Yersinia sp. 2542 StPb PI. NCBI lineage: Bacteria > Pseudomonadati > Pseudomonadota > Gammaproteobacteria > Enterobacterales > Yersiniaceae > Yersinia > Yersinia sp. 2542 StPb PI. The sequence goes on along the minus strand of NZ_JAZGQA010000028.1, from coordinate 792 downwards.
TTGCAGTGGTTGGATTATCAGTCTTGATAAAAACACCTACCGAAAATATAAAAATAGCCAAAACCAAAGTATTAGAAACATAGCAATTAAGAATATTACAGTTACGCGCACAAACCCATCCAACTGGGCTAAAATACGCCTTAAAAGCGATGGCAACTGCCCTTATCTTGATGAGTCTCGTCTGTGTGAAGTTCATAAACGTTTGGGGAGTGAAGCGCTTAGTCATACTTGTTCGACATATCCACGTGGAAACCATCAGTACAAGACAGAACAATTTAATACTCTGACACTTTCCTGCCCAGAGGTTACCCGGTTGGTATTGTTTAATCCGCATGCATTTACTCTGCATGAGGAGAGCGTCTACCAAAAACAGTATTTCAATGATAGAGAAATGAATACTGAAGGGCAATTTATTCACTATTATTGCAACCAAATAGTGGCCATGCCGAATGATAATTTTGAAGAGAATATTTATGCGGTTCATGTGTTTATCCACTGTTGTAAAAGTATCGATAGTACTGTTGATGATAAGCCACAGATGATATTTGAGTTATATAAGACCATTCGATCCAAGTTGGCGGCTGGGGATATACTAAAAGAAGTCGTGGCAATCCCTTTTAATGCTAATGCACGCTGGCAATTTCTGATTATGTATCAAGAGTATACGGTTGGAGCTATAAATTTTAGAGGACATAAAACGCTATTTAATTATATGGCTTTTCTCATTCATCATTTGATGAATGAAGTAGATATTAACCAACTAGAAGAACGTATGGCAATGTTAAGCGCTAC
>NZ_JAZGQA010000289.1:0-3601 GCF_048593855.1 Yersinia sp. 2542 StPb PI | reverse complement strand
TTCAGCGCTTTAAAGTTAAATAATATCACGTTGTCATTATTATTAGTCAGTATAAGTTCATCGACTTTAGCCGGAACATGGAACGGTTCAGTCTCTGATCATTGGTTTGAGGGTGGTAACTGGTTGCCGAATACTATACCCGACACCACTACCACAACGATAATTAATAATGGATTAGTAAATCTTAGTAATGGTATATCCACTATTACTCAGCTTCAGTTGGCCCCCTCTTTAAATAATAATTCCCAATTAACCATTTCAGATAATGGCCATTTAACGATGGTAGGCACTAATATTATTGCTGTCGGTGGCGAAAGTGGAAGTAATGGTAGTGGCAAAATAGTTGTGAGTGGCGACAATGCATCGTTAACCATGGCTAATGCATCTCTTTATGTTGGCCTATACGGCTACGGTGAGTTGCAGATTATCGACGGCGGAAAAATGTATATGCTAAATGCCAGTCGGGGATTAGTTTTAGCTGACCATCTTAGTGCCACAGGCATTGCTGAAGTCGACGGTCAGGGTTCATTGATCGATATAGCGGGTAATCTTACCGTTGGCGGTGATGGCAAAGGCTATCTGAATATTACCAATGGTGGCACAGTAAATGCTCATAGTTCATATGATGGTTACGGTTTACTGATTGGCGGATATAACGGTGATAACCGCGGTGGTGGAGTGGTGGTGGTCGACGGCATTGGCTCGACCTTGAATATTACTGGTGATGTTTATATTGGCAATACCGCATCAGGCAATATGTCAGTTTCTAACGGTGCTAAAGTTAATGTACTGAGTACCGCATCTTCTTATCTGGCTGACCAGCAAAACGATGTAGAAAATAGTGTGCTAGTGACTGGGCAAGGTTCAGAATGGAACGCAGGTACGAATTTATTTATTGGCCGGGGCAACGCTAGCGGAGCATTAACCATTAATGACGGTGGTAAAGTTTCTGTCGGTCAGGCGATCGGTGTGGGCTATGGCGATTATAATGCTAGTCTGGCAAGTGCCGGCACCAACGTTATTAATATTGGTGGTACTGAAATCAGTGCGCCTCATGCCGCAGGCTATCTTGATGCTCCGGCCATTCAGCTGTTCACCGCTGATAAAAGTATTCTTAACCTGAACCATACAGATAACACCGGCGACTATATATTGGCTGCGGTAATTGACGGTAATGGCACGATTAACCAGTTGGCAGGTACCACCACATTGACCGGTGATAGTCGTTACTTTGCCGGTAAAACTCAGGTTTATGGTGGTAGCCTGATTGTGAATAACGTATTAGGCGGACAAGTTAATATTGCCGAGTTAGGTATGTTGGGTGGTAGCGGTATAATTAATGGTAATGTTGAAAATTCCGGATTAATCGCACCGAGCATTTTATCGTCATCGAGTATTAACTCCCCTACTCGAATAGGTTCCAGATTTAACACATTAACCATTAATGGTGATTATACTAGTAACAACGGTAAGTTAATACTCAACAGTCATTTGTCCGATGATAACTCTCCCACCGATAAACTGGTGATTAACGGCAATACGAGCGGCAATACGCATGTAAGGGTGGATAACCTCGGCGGCAGCGGTGCACAAACCCTGAACGGTATTGAACTTATCCAAGTAAACGGTTTATCTGACGGTGAGTTTGTCAAAAGTGGTCGCATCGTGGCCGGGGCCTATGATTACTCACTGGCCCGCGGGATAGGTAGCAATACCACCAACTGGTATTTGACTAGCCTAAGCAATGAACCGGTTGACCCTGAAAATCCCGTTGGTCCAGGTGAAGAAATGAAACGCCCTGAGGCGGGAAGTTATGCAGCGAACTTGGCGGCAGCTAACAATATGTTTGTCACCCGTCTGCACGATCGTTTAGGGGAAACTCAATATATCGATGCCCTGACAGGCGAGCATAAAGTGACCAGCATGTGGTTACGCAATGAAGGTGGACATAACCGCTCACGTGATACCAGCGGGCAGTTGAAAACCCAAAGTAACCGCTATGTGATGCAATTAGGTGGCGATATCGCGCAGTGGAGTAACAATGACCTGAACCGTTTACATTTAGGTGTCATGGCCGGTTACGGTAACAGCAAGAGCAATACACGCTCGAAATCCGGTTACCAGTCAGACGGCTCTGTTGATGGTTACACTGTCGGCGTGTACAGCACCTGGTATGCCAACGATGAAGACAAGTCCGGATTGTATGTCGACGGTTGGGCACAATACAGTTGGTTCAACAATACCGTTGAAGGTCAGGATTTGGCAAGTGAGGAGTACAAATCTAAGGGTGTGACTGCCTCGCTTGAGAGTGGCTATACCTTTAAAGTTGGCGAGAATGCAGCTAAAAACGCCACCTACTTTATCCAGCCCAAAGCACAGATTACCTGGATGGGGGTGAAAGCAGACGACCATAAAGAAACCAACGGCACCAATGTGTCTGGTGAAGGTGATGGCAATATCCAGACTCGTCTGGGTGTGAAAGCCTTTATGAATGGGTACGCTGCTCAGGATAAAGGCAAAGATCGTGTGTTCCAGCCGTTTGTTGAAATTAACTGGGTTCATAACACCAAAGACTTTGGCACCAATATGGATGGTGTGACCGTGAAACAAGAAGGCGCAGCGAATATTGCGGAAGTGAAAGTGGGGGTTGAAGGTCAGATCAACAAGCAAGTCAATCTCTGGGGTAATGTTGGCCAGCAAGTGGGCAACAAAGGTTACAGCGATACAGCGGTGATGTTAGGGGTTAAATATAACTTTTAATACTGATTGCAACATTCAAACTAAATAAGTTGACAGACCGGGCGGCAATTAAGCCCGGTTTTGTATTTCATGCTTCAGATAAAACAGTATCCGGTGACTCTGGCCACTCAATATCGGGCACTAGGGAAACATCGATGTTCTTCACTTTTACCCGATACTGTTTCCAGGCTTTTAAGTCGGCTCGGAATTTATCCGGTACAACATCATCGCTATCTTCCAGCTCTTCAATTTCATCTGACAATGCGCCTATCATGTCAGATGCATGAGACATGAGTGATAATTTCTCTCTATCGTTCAAAAGTTATACCTAAACTTGCCAGATGCTTATATTAATCACCCAAGCGATTTACCGTCGGCAGAGCAACGTTTCACTAATGGATTATCAATCGCACGACAGGTCAGAGACCGTGCAATACAGCTAGCCCTATAGCTTATCAACTATCATTTTAGGTGGTACTTATAGTGCCACCTATCTTCGCCAGCGTCCCGATTGGCAGCTAACCATTAGTCATTACGTTTTCTTTCCGGCGTTTTTCCGCCAACTAATGACTTCATCGAGCCGACCCTTGCAGATCCGCAGCTCACGTTTGAGGGCTAGTGTATACAGCCCACTATCACCCCATGTAGCACCAACGAACTCCGGCACCTCGCATATGACCAATGCTGATTCTGGGGGCCACAACTGGATCAAGTAGGTAATAGCTCCCGTCGTAGTCACTCGGAGATATGAGGGTGTTTTCAGTAATTGACTGTTTTGACGGGAGCTAAATAAAAAAGGCCACCAAATTGGTAGCCTTAAAATTATTCTGTAGTGATCGGGATGTTCTCTGGCTATATCAAT
>NZ_JAZGQA010000288.1:0-3611 GCF_048593855.1 Yersinia sp. 2542 StPb PI | reverse complement strand
TACTCCGGCTATCAGGCTGGCCCAGTTGAAAAGAGCCTTTCTTGCTCAAATATGGTATTATTCTTAATAATCCATATTAATGAAATTGATAGAATGTTGCTGCGTTTATATCAGGTACTGCTCTACCTTATTCAACCTTTGATTTGGCTGCGGTTGCTGTTACGTAGCCGTAAAGCCCCCGCTTATCGCAAGCGTTGGGGGGAACGCTATGGTTTTTGCGCCGGTAAAGTTGTCGCTGGCGGTATCATGCTGCATTCAGTTTCAGTCGGTGAAACACTGGCCGCGATCCCTTTAGTCAGGGCATTACGTCACCGCTACCCATCACTGCCCATTACCGTGACCACCATGACACCTACCGGTTCTGAGCGTGTCCAATCTGCGTTTGGTAAAGATGTTCACCACGTTTATCTGCCTTACGACCTCCCCGGCTCGGTGAACCGTTTTCTTGATCAGGTCAATCCTAAGCTGGTCATTATCATGGAAACAGAACTGTGGCCGAACCTTATCAATGCGCTGCATCGTCGCAAGATCCCACTGGTGATTGCCAATGCACGTCTTTCTGCCCGTTCTGCCGCTGGCTATAAGAAGATCGGTAGTTTTATCCGTAATATGCTGCAACGCATCACACTGATTGCTGCACAAAATCAAGAAGATGGCGAGCGTTTCATCGAACTGGGCCTAAGACGTTCTCAGTTGACGGTAACGGGCAGCCTGAAATTTGATATTTCCGTCACCCCTGAATTAGCAGCCAGAGCCGTAACATTACGCCGCCAATGGGCACCGCATCGCCCGGTGTGGATTGCAACCAGTACTCATGACGGCGAAGAAGCCATTTTGCTGGAGGCTCACAGCCAATTGCTGCAACACTTCCCGACATTATTGTTGATTTTGGTACCTCGTCATCCCGAACGTTTCCCGAAAGCGGTTGAACTGACACAGAAAGCAGGGCTGAGTTATACCTTACGTAGCAAAGGTGAAATCCCTTCTGGCAGTACACAGGTTGTGATTGGCGATACCATGGGTGAACTGATGCTGCTATATGGCATTGCCGATCTGGCCTTTGTCGGTGGAAGCCTGGTTGAACGTGGTGGTCATAATCCATTGGAAGCCGCGGCCCATGCCATTCCGGTGTTGATGGGGCCACATACATTTAACTTTAAAGACATCTGTGCCAAGCTGGAACAGGCTGAAGGGTTGATAACCGTGACAGATACCCTATCGCTGGTAAAAGAAATCACCGTGCTGCTAACAGATGAAGATTGCCGCCTCTATTATGGTCGCCATGCAGTTGATGTGTTGCATGAAAACCAAGGTGCACTACAGCGGCTATTACACTTGCTGGAGCCTTATCTGCCGCAACGGAGCCACTAAATGAGTGCAAGAAAACGCCTGTCAGTGGTGATGATTGCCAAGAATGAAGCCTCATTGCTGGCGGATTGCCTGGCATCAGTGAGCTGGGCTGATGAAATAGTGGTATTGGATTCAGGCAGTGAAGATGAAACCATCGCGCTGGCTCAGCAATATGGCGCTAAAGTCTACTGTAATGAGCAATGGCCGGGTTATGGTAAACAGCGGCAATTAGCCCAACAATATGCCAGTGGTGATTATATTCTGATGCTGGATGCCGATGAACGAGTAACCCCTGAGCTTAAAGCTGCTATTGAAGCGGTACTTATCGCACCGGAGGAAGGCGCGGTTTATAGCTGTGCACGGCGGAACCTGTTTTTAGGCCGTTTTATGCGCCACAGTGGCTGGTATCCAGATCGAGTAACCCGGTTATATCCGCATCATCAGTTCCAATATAACGATAATTTGGTGCATGAATCACTCAATAGCGGCTCAGCAAAAGTTATCCCGTTGAGCGGTGATTTATTGCATCTAACTTGCCGTGATTTCTTTGCTTTTCAACGTAAACAACTGAGTTATGCAAAGGCGTGGGCCACTCAGCGCCATCAGCAAGGTAAGAGTTGCAGCTACTTCTCTATTCTCAGCCATACTCTTGGGGCTTTCTGTAAAACATGGTTATTACGTGCAGGTTTCCTCGATGGTAAACAAGGGCTATTGCTGGCAGTCGTAAACGCGCAATATACCTTTAATAAATATGCGGCTCTGTGGGCATTGAGCCACCAATATCAGAAAAGCGAGAACTCATGACCACCAAAGCCATCTATCCGGGGACATTTGACCCCATAACTAATGGGCATTTGGACTTAGTGACACGTGCCGCTGCCATGTTCAGCCATGTCATCCTGGCTATTGCCGACAGTTCCAGCAAAAAACCGATGTTTACACTGGCAGAACGCGTGGCATTGGCCAAAGAAGTGACCGCACCTTTGAAGAATGTAGAGGTTTTAGGATTCAGTGAACTGATGGCTGAGTTCGCCAGAAAACACGATGCTAATATTTTGGTACGAGGCTTACGCTCAGTATCAGACTTTGAGTATGAATGGCAACTGGCCAATATGAACCGTCACCTGATGCCAAAACTGGAGAGTGTGTTCCTGATGCCATCAGAAAAATGGTCGTTTATCTCTTCCTCATTGGTGAAGGAAGTGGCGCGCCATGGTGGAGATATCACGCCGTTCCTTCCGGTACCGGTCACCAAAGCGCTAATGAGTAAACTGGCCTGACTCTTTATTTACGCGATACCCTATATAGCCAAAGTTAATTGGCGTTACCGGTAGGTGGTAAGCGAACATAGCTCACAACCCAGCGGCTTCAAATACGAAGGGTAAACGATTAATGCTGGCAGTGGCGGCAAAAAAACGTACTGCGCTGCCCATGTTTCGCAATTTCAATCAGATGCCCACAACGGCGACATGGCTCGCCTGCCCGCCCGTACACCTGCAACTCCTGCGCAAAGTAACCAGGCTTACCGTCTGACTGTAGAAAGTCGCGCAATGTAGTGCCCCCCTGCTCAATGGAATGCAGCAACACGGCTTTTATTGTGGCCACTAGCAGTACAATTTCAGCGTTGGTTAATGAACCGGCAGCACGGTCAGGCAAAAGACCCGCGGCAAACAAGGATTCACTGGCGTAAATATTACCAACCCCAACTACCACTTTATTATCCATCAGCCACTGTTTAATCACGGTGCGCTTATTACGTGATTTATCAAACAGATATTGGGCAGAAAATTCGTCGCTCAGTGGTTCTGGCCCTAAATGTGCTAATACATTGCTGGTTTCAAGGTCTTTTGCCCACAACCAGGCACCAAAGCGCCGTGGGTCGGTATAACGCAATATTTTGCCATTACTGATCACCAAATCGACATGGTCGTGTTTTTCAGCTTCAGTTTCTTCAGATAATATCCGTAAGCTACCTGACATTCCCAGATGGACGATAATCCAGCCAGTTGGCAGTTCTATTAGTAAATACTTGGCCCGACGCTGAACACTGAGCACCGGCTGATCGCTCAAAGCCAGAATTTCATCGGATACCGGCCAACGCAAACGGGCATTTCTAACCACCGCGTAAAGAATGGTTTGGCCGACAAGATAAGGTTCGATCCCGCGTCGGCTGGTCTCAACTTCTGGTAATTCAGGCATGTAACCTCCCTAAACGTATCTCACTGAACTTTATATAATAAAAAACCCGGCCGAAGCCGGGT
>NZ_JAZGQA010000287.1:0-3642 GCF_048593855.1 Yersinia sp. 2542 StPb PI | reverse complement strand
CTTATTGAATGCCAGTTTTATACTTATTTTTTAGGATGTAATCTAACGCAACTGATGGTTGTCATAATGCATCCTTGGGCCGCCACCGCCACCGCCACCGCCACCGCCACCGCCACCGCCACCGCCATGCGGTGGGAATATACAGCAAGCTGATAATGTAGTGCTTAATAAGAGTACTATTGTCATTAACGTTATACGTGGCATTTTATTTGTCTCATCTTTTATTATCGGGCTAAGCTGGGATTATAATTCAATACAATAAATGTCACTGTCAGATAAACGTTAAGATATGTTAGGAGTGGTGGTAAATGAAAATGTCTGACTTGTAAGGACTGTATGTATTGCGTAAGTAAGATGAAATGAAAATGAAAAGAGCGGATTGTCTGATAGATGGTTTTTATTTTCGCTGATATAAATTTAATAACTGTTAAATAATATATTCGGATGTATATGAAAAAATATCTGCTATTACTTGGGGTGTTGGCATTAATGCCATCGTTTGCACAGGCAGACGTATCACTTGACATCAATATACCCGGAGTCAGCTTACATCTAGGTGATCAGGACAACCGTGGCTATTACTGGGATGGTTATGATTGGCGTCCGCCACAGTGGTGGCATGAACATCATGGTGGCCATATTGGTGATCGCAATGACCGGGGCTATTATTGGGACGGGGGGCGTTGGCAACATCCACAACCGCAGGATGGCCATAACCCGTTCCGTGGGCAGCAAGGTAGTCAACGCCATAATGAACGCAGCGATTACGGTAATTCGCCACAGCACAATAATGGCAGTGAGAATAATGGGCGCGGCCAGCCAGTGAATAATAGCCGACAGGGTAGTGGTGCTAAGCAAGGTGGGCCAAATAATAACGATAATCATGATGGTCAGCCACTCTACCCATCGCAAAATAAGGGCCATCGTTGACAGTAAGTAACCGATGAATGCAGGCTTTGTCGCTAAAATCATCGACAGAGTTTGCGTTCTCTTGCCATAAAAAAGTCTTATTCTTCATGCAAAACTTCCCCTTATCGCGTTAACCCCCTACTATCTGTAGCCTAGCTATGGGTATCAGCCCCTAATATTTATGAGACATCTTCAGGTTAATCCTGAGGCAGCGACCGAGGATGTAATGCAGACCAGTCAGTTATTTACTGCGCTTCAACAGCGGCAACAACAACGTGATCACCGTTACCTCAAGGGATTGGTGGTGATACTTTTTTTTGCGCTGGTAGTCAGCTTGTGTGCTGGAGATGCGTGGATTTGGCCCACTCAGTGGTTCGGTGAAAGCGGGCAATTATTCGTCTGGCAGTTGCGCTTGCCCCGAGCCTTAGCCGTAATGATGGTTGGTGCAAGTCTTGCTGTTGCGGGTGCTGTAATGCAGGCATTGTTTGAAAATCCATTAGCCGAACCCGGTCTGTTGGGGGTGGCGAATGGTGCAGGTGTTGCATTAGTTATGGCGGTCTTGTTAGGGCACGGGTTATTACCGATCTGGTTTTTAAGTGGCTGTGCTATTGCTGGAGCCTTACTTATGACGGTGCTGCTGTTAGGTTTCGCTCGCCGGCGTTTGTTGACTAACGCTCGTCTGTTACTGGTTGGTGTTGCATTGGGGATCGTTTGCAGCGCGGTGATGACATGGGCTGTTTATTTCAGTACCAGCTTGGATTTACGCCAGTTGATGTATTGGATGATGGGGGGATTCAGCGGCATAGATTGGCGACAGCAGGGATTGGTCGTAGCATTGGTGCCGATCGTGGTATGGCTTTGTTGCCAGGGGCGAGTGCTCAATTTTATGTCATTGGGTGAGCAGCAAGCCAGGCAGTTGGGGATCCCACTCCATTTATGGCGGAACTTATTAGTACTGGCTATAGGATTGCTGGTAGGTATTAGTGTTGCTCTGGCTGGTGTTATCAGCTTTATTGGCCTGGTTATTCCCCATATCTTGCGATTGACCGGTTTAACTGACCAACGCCATCTGCTAAGCGGATGTGCACTAGCTGGCGCTGGAATACTGTTGTTTGCGGATGTTATCGCACGTATCGCTCTATTTTCGGCTGAGCTGCCCATTGGTGTGGTGACCGCAACGTTGGGTTCGCCATTATTTATCTGGTTGCTGACACGAGTGAAAAGTGTAAAGTGATCTGCCTTACACCTATTGATACTCTTGTAAGTTCATCTGTATATCATCACTGAATAAGGATCCTTCCTGATGAGTAATCCAATTTATTCCATTCCTGTTAAAACCATTGAAAGTGAATCTATTCTGCTGGAAAAGTATAAAGGCTCAGTGCTGTTGGTGGTTAATGTAGCTTCTCAGTGTGGTCTGACTAAGCAGTATGAAGGGCTTGAAAACCTCTATAAAACATATCATCAGCAAGGTTTTGAAGTCTTAGGTTTTCCGAGTAATGAATTTGCGGGGCAGGAGCCTGGCAGTGATGAAGAGATCCAAGCTTTCTGCCGTGGCACATTTGGGGTTGAATTTCCGATGTTTAGTAAAATTGAGGTTAATGGCCCGCAACGGCACCCTTTGTACCAGCAATTGATTGCGGCTAAGCCTGTCGCAATAAAACCGGAAGGGAGCGAATTTTATCAACGGTTAGCCAGTAAGGGGCGTGAGCCAAAGCAACCGGGTGATATTCTGTGGAATTTTGAGAAATTCCTGGTTAGTCGTGAGGGCGAAGTCCTTGAGCGTTTTGCTCCCGATATGGCACCAGAAGATTCGATTCTAATCAGTGCAATTACTCAAGCGTTAGCCACCAAATAATTTACCGACAACAGGTTTATTTTGATGCTTTTGCAACTCAGCAATGTCCATGTCGAAACCCGCCTTGCGCCTTTTTCTGCCCAGGTGGCTGCTGGGTTGCAAATTCATTTGATAGGTCCAAATGGTGCCGGGAAAAGTACTCTGTTGGCCGCTCTGGCAGGCATGTTGCCTGCTCGTGGTGATATTTTACTGGCCGGGCAACCACTGCCCATCTATGCAGGGCACGACTTGGCCCGTTCACGAGCATATCTAAGTCAACAGCAATCGGCTCTGACTCTAATGCCGGTTTTCCAATATCTGGCTCTGTATCAGCCAGCCGGTGCCGCTTTGGATGCTGTAGCGGCAACGATTGGTTATCTCTGTAAAAAATTACGATTAACCGATAAATTGCCAAGAATGTTATCGCAACTTTCAGGCGGCGAGTGGCAGCGTGTTCGGCTCGCGGCGGTATTCTTGCAAGTTTGGCCGGATATCAACGCTGACAGCAAGCTGCTATTACTTGATGAACCCTATACCGGGCTTGATGTGGCGCAAAAAGTGGCACTTGATAGTCTGCTTGCTGAGTTTTGTGCGGCTGGGCGCAGTGCTATCATTAGTGCTCATGACCTTAACCATACCTTGCAACAGGCTGATCAGGTTTGGTTAATGTCTAAAGGGGACGTGCTTGCACAGGGTGGGGCTAAACAGGTAATGGAGGCAGATATTTTATCTGATGTGTTCGAAGTGGAGTTTCAAATACATAGTTTTGATGGCCAGAATTGGATTATTACAAAAAGCATATGATGCTTACATTTAGCTACTAAGTTTATTGGTAGTATAAAATTAATAACCTGTATTTATAATTTGCATTAATATTTATTATGACGCCTATTTTT
>NZ_JAZGQA010000286.1:0-3645 GCF_048593855.1 Yersinia sp. 2542 StPb PI | reverse complement strand
TTATCAATAAGTTAATCTGCAACTCTGCAATAAAACAGCAAAAAAACCGGCTAACCGCAGTATTTCCCCTTCATCAAGGGGATATCGCTCACGTATGTGGTAACAGCTTGTTGTAACATGATTTAAAGTGATCTGCATCACAGTTTACCCAGGCGGAAAACGGTTTGATATGCACATGTTTTCACACCGTCATTATTCAATAATATTTATACTCGTCATACTTCAAGCTGCATGTGCGTTGGCTACGTTCAATCACCCGAATCACTTACGACGTAAGCTCATCGGGGTTCTCTCTCTTGCCGCCTTCCTGCAACTCGAATTATTTAGAGTATATTTTAAATAACGACCAAATTAACGCCATCAGGAATGACTATGAAGAATTTATTTTCGTTAGAAAACCGCAAAGTATTAATTACGGGATCTGCTCAAGGCATTGGTTTTTTATTAGCGAAAGGCCTGGCCGAATTTGGTGCAGAGATAGTTATTAATGATATTACCGCAGAACGAGCGGAAAAAGCCGTGGCGGAATTACGTGCTAGCGGTTTTATTGCTCATGCTGCCGCCTTTAATGTAACTAATCACGATGCGGTTAATGAAGCCATTGAACAAATAGAAAGTAGCATCGGTGCTATCGATATTTTAATTAATAATGCCGGCATTCAGCGCCGCCATGCCTTTACTGAATTCCCAGAAAAAGATTGGGATGACGTGATTGCGGTCAACCAGAAGTCCGTATTCTTGGTTTCACAGGCCGTATCCCGCTATATGGTTAAACGTCAACGTGGCAAAATTATCAATATCTGCTCGATGCAAAGTGAATTAGGCCGCGACACTATTACCCCCTATGCCGCCTCTAAAGGTGCGGTAAAAATGCTAACTCGCGGTATGTGTGTTGAGCTGGCTCGCTATAATATTCAGGTCAATGGTATCGCACCAGGCTATTTCAAAACTGAAATGACAAAAGCGCTGGTAGACGATAAAGCCTTTACTGATTGGTTATGCAAACGGACACCGGCCGCCCGTTGGGGCGACCCGGAAGAGTTGATTGGTGCTGCGGTTTATCTCTCCTCCAAAGCCTCTGATTTCGTGAATGGTCATCTGTTGTTTGTTGATGGCGGGATGTTAGTTGCAGTTTAACCTTCGCTTGAAGTGATTGGGGGATTAGCGACCTTCGTTATTCGTCCCATCAATAACGTTGGTTAATGCTTCAATTAACTGGGAACAGAGGAACATTATGTCTGGTAAATGCATTATTGTTATGGGCGTATCCGGCACGGGTAAATCCTGTGTTGGACAAGCGCTGGCACAGGCACTTAACGCCAAGTTTATTGATGGTGATGACCTACACCCGCGCGCCAACATCCAAAAAATGGCCTCAGGCCAGCCGCTAAATGATATTGATCGTGCCCCTTGGTTAGAACGGTTAAGTGATGTGGCCTATAGCCTGCAACAGAAAAATGAAGTCGGTTTTTTAGTCTGTTCGGCGCTGAAAAAGCAGTATCGCGATCGTTTGCGTGCCGGCAATCAAGGGATACGTTTTCTGTGGCTAAGCGGTGATTACGATTTGGTGCTACACAGAATGCAGCAGCGCGCTGGGCATTTTATGCCTGAAAGCCTGTTGCAAAGCCAATTCGCAACCCTGGAAGTACCGGGTATCAGTGAACCGGATGTTATCCAGATAGATATTTCGCCCGACGTCGCCGGTGTGGTTAAGCACTGTATTGCCGCGCTGGAGCATGAAAATAGCGTGAGTCATTGCGCCTAAACGCGCGGGCCACATAAGCATATAGGAAGAGTTATGATACTTGATGAACTGAAAAGCGCGGCGAATAATCCAATCTATCCAGATGTTATCCGCCGCACCCTAGCGGCTATCAGCAAAATGGATTTGGTTAACCTGCCAGCAGGCGAGCAAGAAATCGAAGGGCGTGAGATTTACTTAAATCATATTATCGCCGCGACCAAGCCACTATATGAACAAGCCCCTGAATTACACCGTTACTATATTGATATTCATATTTTGCTGGAAGGTAGTGAAGTGATTGGTACGTCGCCATCCACACAGGGCCAGCGCCCGACGATGGATTTTGATAGCGAGCGGGATTATGGATTGTTTGAAGGTATTACTACCGAAACCTTGTTAACACTGGCGCCGGGTGATATTGCCCTGCTGTTCCCCGGCGAGTTACATCGCCCGATGGGAACATTAGGTGACGTCGCGCCGATTCGTAAGATCGTGGTTAAAGTGGCGAATCATCTTTTGTGATTCGGTATTATTTCGGTTGATAGATACCGGATCAGGTTTCGGTTGATATTGGCTGGTGAAAAAATTCGGTTGTCATAACTTCACGGCTCACTTTACCTCCATTGTCTCAACCGCCAAAGGGGTTACAAGCGCGTAACCCCCTTGAAACCCCTGCGCTAGCGCACGTATCGCTTGCCCACTTCGCGGGTCCCCTCACTCATCATTTCGCTGGCGGGACGGCTTTACGCGGGTCCCTCCGCGTGACGCCTAAATCCGCCGTCCATGGCGGATTTCCCTTGCTACACTCTTCACTCGGCAGCTCAAATGTGCTTTAAACGTCAAAACCTAAAAGCAAGGTTTTGATTTTGACCTTGAGCGCAATTAGGAATATTACCGACAAAGACGATGGCCAGAGTGAGCCGCCATGGACGGCGGCGAAAAGCGCGCTTGAGCAGGAGCGAATCGCGCTGGCTCGATAAGGCCAACGACTGCCGGAGGGCACTGCGAATAGCAGTAATATTTCGCGCAAGCCGCAGGTGCAGGAGGGCCGGCTTGCCCTCCTGCTCGGTTGAGGCGACAGAGGTAAGGTGATAACTGAACGACTATCAACCGAAACCTGATCCGGTATCTATCAACCGAACCGATAATCTGAACGAATATACCCCGAAACCCGAACCCGTAACATGTCAACCGAATCGGATCATCTAATCAATATCAACCGGCGCTCCCAAGGAACGCCTCCCTTGACCCCGCCGCGCCGCCAACCACAACCCGCTGTTCTTCATGGCGTAGCCAAACACCACCCCGACTAACAATGAAGCAACCACCAGCTTCCAATTACCATTACCGGCAAAAGTAGCGCAAGCGCCGATAAAAGTACCTGGAACAAATGATAACCACTGCTGGCAGGCCTGGATGCACATCAAAAACGCCACAAGCCCTGTTAAAACATACCCAAGGATGGTCCATTCCGGTTGCAAGGCACTGCCCTGGATAATCATCATCGCCCAGAACACCCCGCTCAGGCAGGTTAACAGCGTAATCAGTAATCCTTTTAAACCACCTTGTGGGCAAGCGAAATAGGCGGTACAGCCAAGGAAACCAGCCCAACTGATTAGCCCTAAACTGACCGCTACCCAGCCCCAGACACCCGAGAGAATGCCGGTGGTAATGGCAATCATCAGAATAATGTTCATCAGTGTTACCTGCGTAAAAAACGTTAAATAGAATATCTATTGAGTGAAAGTTACGCAGTTTACCTGAGTTCAATACCTTTTCATGCACAATGATCACAAAAATAGCCACTAACCAACATGACATACATTTATTTTGTGATGAAAATCACATTTAATCTTTATTATATCTTTCTGGCACATATATAGCATTACGTTTGTTGTCAG
>NZ_JAZGQA010000285.1:0-3621 GCF_048593855.1 Yersinia sp. 2542 StPb PI | reverse complement strand
GCCTTGGCATATTCGGCGTAGGCAACAGCGTCCGATACGGTGACATGCGCGATCAAATAACCTTTATTCATTTCTTTCTCTCTTTTGTTAGACATGGTTTATTCCAGCGCAATGCAGTTATACAGGCAAACATGCAAGCAACGGGATAGGGTTTTTTACAACGTTTTAATCACATTCAGTTTCTGAGGGCTAGAGGATGCCTGGCGGCGAGCGGCGTCCTGATGCTCAATCATCCATCCCGGATAATAAGGAGGCAGAGCGCTTACTGCATCCAGTCGCACCAATTCCTCTGCTGTCAGAATGATATCTGCTGCGCCGAGGTTGTCGTCGAGCTGATCGATACGCTTGACGCCGATAATGACGCTGGTGACATATGGCCTGACCAGTAACCAGGCAAGCGCTATGCGGCCGACAGATACGCCGTGTCTTTCTGCAATGACACGCATTTCGGCAACGCATTGCCAGGCCCGATCGAGGTCGACGGGTGGGAAATCGAAGTTGCTACGGCGGCTATCGCCATCCGCTGATGAACCGGGTCCGTATTTTCCTGAAAGTAACCGTGCTAACGTCAAAATGCATCTCGCGCGTCAGCCTCGCCCATACTGTATAAAGCAAAGCCCATACCTGACATTTCCGGCTGCTCTTGGGTACGGTCTGAATAGGACTACATCAGAGGGTATTAGCCTTAGGCGTCAGAGCCTCCGGAGTTGCTGAAGCAGCCTCTTTCTGTTTTTCTTCAGCATAATGTTGCAGAAAAGAGGCATATTCTTTCAGCTCTTTCTTGTGGGCATGTTGTTTCCAGGTCGAGGCAATGATGTTAAACCAGTTATAGAGCATGAACCCTGCGAGTGCCGAGAATACGAGCGAAAAAGCTTGCTGCCATGTTTCTTTCGCTGCGCCGTACTCAATGGCGAATAATGCCAGTCCCGCGAAACAGAGCGACAAAATGAAATTTGAAATGCTACCCGTTTTGCTAAAGAATTCAGAGATGAAAGACTGGAACCATGTCATCTCTTTTATATTTAGCTGACCGGTGACGTTAATCTCCAGACGGCCTTCCAGTCTGCCAAAATAACCAATGGGTTTATTTCCCCATGCCATGATATCTAACAAAACATGATGAAATTTATGGTCTTTGATGCCAGTGATGTAGGCATTAATGTCATTGCGGATGATGGTGTAGTACGCGGATGACTGGAAGTCCTCTGGGGAGGATTTTGCAAAATCAATGACGTCCTTAACCCGGGAGTCTTTGTCCTTGAACAGTGCCGCTGAAAGTGCGGCTGATGCACCGATCAGCGCGATGGTAGATATAGACATGTTTTGGGACCTTTAATTTACGTATGCGGAATCACCGATATTTAACGGGTTGAGCATTCATTCACTGAGCGCAATGAGTTCAGATGAGAACTGGCTGAGTGTGCTGGCAACGAGAAGCTTCTCTTTTTTCCTATGATGTTCCTTGAATATGCCCACTGCTCTCAGGGTCAGCGCGCCAGTATTGATGTTTTTCATAATCTGAAGCACGGGTGCACCACTCATGCCGTTCAGACAGTATCAGCCAGGATTTGGTGTTGATGATTAAGGAACTCTCGCTGGGAGACGTCACGTTTATTGGACAAAGCCAGGGTGGAATGGTTGGTATCAGGCTTGCCGCTCTTTATCCGGAAATAATCTCCAAATTGGTGCTTATCGGCACCTCTGCCAGAGAAGAGTTTCCTGAACGGTTGGATAACTGGCGTAGGCAGCGCGAGATTTTACTTAATGGTTCTGAACGAGAACGTGAAGCGATATTTTCTGCTATTCAGCGCCATATTAATGGCAAAGAGTGGTTATTAAAAAATCATGCTGAGGTCATCCACGAAAGGGCAATTATGCTGGCTCATAATCGATCAGGGTTGGTGCTTGCTCTAGATGCTGCCGTTTTTACCCGGGGTGATGTGCGGGAATTGCTTGCCTGTATCATGGTACCAACGCTGATTATTTGCGGCGAAAGCGATACTGCAACGCCCGTGGCTCTTAGCCATGAAATGGCTGCCGCGATTCCAAAAGCATTACTGCTCACCTTAGCCAACGTAGGTCATCATCCGACGATTGAAGCTGCTCAGGCTGTGACAAATGCGATTACTGAATTTTTAGGTTCTGAATGAAATACTCAGTACTAACAGTACAAATTCTTGTGAATATGCAGATCATTAACCAACCGTGGGATGTCAGCGAGGCTTGAGATTCACTCGTACGACAAACAACGTTAAGAAATTAACAGACGGAAATATCAAAACATATGAGACTCATTTTTGGGGTTTAATAGAGGACTTCAAAAATCGAATTTTATCCTTTGGGTATCTTTAGACGGTTTACCGCACTTTTAACCCCAGTGGCCCTTTACGCGAAATCCTCATAGCCTCTATGATATCCGATTTTTGATAGTACCGATGGTTCACCCAATTTTCATGTGATATTGGGTCATCCACCATTTTAATTTGAATAGTTTCAGTGTATAAGACTGGGTTTTTATACAGATTTAGGGCGAAAAATGATGCTGGAAAAAGGTATTCAGGAACTGGTGCAGGACTTTATCGCCCAGGGGCGTCCCTCGATCAGAGATCTCCATATTACTGACAGGCGGGCTAACTATGTTGCCAGTACAGTTTTGGCCGGGGAAACGGAAACGCGTGTTCAGATAGAAGATATAACGCTTGAAGGATCCCGCTTTCGGGTCGTTTCACCCCTGAATACTGCGGGTAGTCTTCCCACACTTATCTACTATCACGGCGGCTGTTTCGTTAGTGGCGGCTTTTCCACTCATGATAAACAGCTACGTCAGCTTGCTTATTACGGCAACTGCCGGGTGATTGCCATCGAGTACCGCCTTGCCCCCGAGCATATTTTTCCAGCCGCACATGATGACGCCGAAAAAGGGGCAAACCTTATCTGGCAATACGCAGACAAACTCGGTGTTGATCGTTCGTGTATTACCCTTTCCGGCGATAGTGCAGGTGGCCATCTGGCTTTTGTCACCGCTCTGCGGCTGAAAGCCGCGGCCCAATGGCAGCCACGCCAGCTTATCCTTATTTACCCGATGCTTGACGCGACAATTCATTTTGAAAGCTATACCCGCAATGGGTTGGATTATGTGATAACTCGCGATACTTTGCTGACCGGGTATGATATGTATCTGTCGCATACTGAACGTTTGCATCCTGAGGCCAGCCCACTGTGGCGGGACGATTTTAAAGGCTTACCGCCAGTGCATATCATCACCGCTGAGTACGATCCGTTATGTGATGAAGGTGAAGCTTTGTATCAGCGACTGACAGAACAAGGAGTCATCTGCACCTGCCAACGCTGGTCCGGAGTGATACACGGTTTCCTCCAACTTGGTGGTATCAGTCAGGCAGCGTGTGATGCGTTGAGATACGTAGCTTGGCGTAGTAATTCTGTCAGTCAGTAAACTAGTAAGGGTTATTAATGACTTTGTAGACGGTGTAACGAACTATATTTAGCTTGCTAATTATCCTGGCGCGCCAATTATACTGAGAATAAAAACATGTTATTAAAAACAGTATTGACAGGGTTTAAAAAATCATTAAATTAGCATTCAACAACGGCAGCATCAGT
>NZ_JAZGQA010000284.1:0-3701 GCF_048593855.1 Yersinia sp. 2542 StPb PI | reverse complement strand
CCAAATGAAATTCAGTATTAGTGCAGCGTAATATCATCTGTGGATTTATTAATTGAGATGAATAATATCGCAATTAATTACCACATGGTTGAATGTTTATTTTTTTTCATGGTTTGAATAATATATGGAGTTTTTATATGAGTGAAACATTAGCCTTGATTAAGGCATCAATTAAGCCATCGGCACCTGACTACATACCCCCTACGCCGCTAAGTAGTCGTTTTAATCCCCTGCAAAACGCAATTCAGTCTTATTTAATGCCCGATGGGGCGACAACAATTGAAACAACGCGTCGCAAAGGGGAGATCATTAGGCTAATTGTAACAAAAGAACACATTGATGCTGCAAGCAATAAGATGGTTGAAGTGAAAACCTTTGATGCAGCTACCAATACGATGAATCAGGCTATCGAGCACTTTGATTTGAAGAGTAATATGACTAATAGGGTCGTTGAAAGCTTTAGCTATGATTCGGTTAAAAAGGCGGTTCAATTGGGAGAAACCTCGGTAATAGAACAAAGCTTCGATGCTAAAAATAATATAACTCGCCGCGCTGAACAGATATTTGATGCTGCTGGTGGAACCATTTATAGCGTGATTAATCCCGATCCCAACGTAAACAGTACCAACAATTTGCAAAGCGATATCTGCCAACTGACAGATTCGATAAACGGTTTCCCTACCAAAGAGAGCACTCCTGCTCCTGTGGGGGCGACTATGGGTAATCCTTTAACTCTGGGGCCGAGGAATCTTGTTCCCGTCATGAATTACTCTTCTCGATTGTAAACTACAGCAGCCCCCAAAATGCTTCGATTAACGGCTCATTGAGCCGTTTTTTGGGTACACAAACCCCCAGTTCAAATGGCTCGACCAACGAGATATCATCCAGCAAGGAAATGCGGTTGCGCACTGGTTCCGGGCTGTTATCCACCACTACCGATGGGATCAGTGCCACACCGCAGCCCAATGCTACCATTGATACAATCGCCTCATGGCCGGAAACCGTAGCATAAATCAATGGGTTACTGATGCGTTGACGGCGGAACCACAAATCAATGCGTTTTCGTGATGGGCCATGCTCAGGCAAAATAAAGGGGACCGTGGCCCAATCGGGCTGTTCCACCGAAACCTGTGAACGCACTGCGCAAGGCAGTGCTGGTGCAATCAGAACCAGTGGAATCTCGCCAATCTGGGTAAAGGCAATGCTGGTGGGGAGCACTTCAGGGCGACCCGCAATACCGAGATCAGCCTCATTCGATTGCACTTTATCCACCGCATCGGCGGCATCACCGGTAGTGAGTTTGATTTCAACCAACGGATGGCGTGCGCGAAAGCGATCCAGAATGGGGGGCAAATGGCTATAAGCGGCGGTGACCGAACAAAATAGCCGCAGTTCACCACTGAGCGATGGCCCATGCTGGCCTAGTGCATGGCGCAGTTGCTGGTACTGTAGCAATGTCTGTTGAGCAAAAGCCTTGAGCTGTGTACCAGCATCGGTCAGTTGCACCGTGCGGTTGTCACGTAAAAACAGGGGCTGTCCGAGCGTCTCTTCCAGCCGCTGGATCTGGCGCGACAGGGTGGATGGACTGACGTGTGTCGCTTTAGCCGTGCGGCCAAAGTGGCGGCTTTCAGCCAAATGCAGAAACAATTTCAGGTCACGTAAATCCATAACAGACAGCCTCTTAGGTGAGAAGAGCTATTGTATTGCATAAGAAATAAACTGTATTGCAGAATTTGCAACGTCACATTGTTAATATATCAATTTCAGCAATGTGTTTCCTGTCATATAGTGAATCCAAGATAATCCCCGGCCCAGACAGGGGATGTGAAAAACAGCAACACACAACATTAGCTACACAAACACAATATTCGTTTGCAGTAACCAAAATAAATAGCTGCACCCACAAAACAGAACCCGAACGGAGTAATACCATGGCTAACTATTTCAACACATTGAACCTGCGTCAGCAGTTGGCGCAATTAGGTAAGTGTCGCTTTATGGCACGTGACGAATTTGCCGATGAAGCAAGCTACCTGAAAGGTAAAAAAGTGGTGATCGTCGGCTGTGGCGCACAAGGCTTGAACCAAGGCTTGAACATGCGTGACTCTGGCCTGGACGTGGCTTACGCTCTGCGTAAAGAAGCGATTGCTGAGAAGCGTGCTTCATGGCGTAAAGCGACTGAAAATGGCTTCAAAGTAGGTACTTACGAAGAGTTGATCCCACAGGCTGATTTGGTGGTTAACCTGACACCAGACAAACAGCACACCGCAGTGGTTCAGGCAGTTCAGCCACTGATGAAAGATGGTGCAGCACTGGGTTACTCTCATGGCTTCAATATCGTTGAAGTGGGTGAGCAAGTTCGTAAAGACATCACTGTGGTGATGGTAGCGCCGAAATGCCCTGGCACTGAAGTTCGTGAAGAATACAAACGTGGTTTTGGTGTGCCGACGCTGATCGCGGTTCACCCGGAAAACGATCCTAAAGGCGAAGGCATGGCGATTGCCAAGGCTTGGGCGGCAGCAACCGGTGGCCATCGCGCGGGTGTGTTGGAGTCCTCTTTCGTTGCGGAAGTAAAATCTGACCTGATGGGTGAGCAGACTATCCTGTGTGGTATGTTGCAGGCTGGTTCATTGCTGTGTTTCGATAAGCTGGTTTCTGAAGGTACTGACGCGGCTTATGCTGAGAAACTGATTCAGTTCGGTTGGGAAACCATTACCGAAGCGCTGAAACAAGGCGGGATTACGCTGATGATGGACCGTCTGTCCAATCCGGCTAAACTGCGTGCTTATGCGCTGTCTGAACAGTTGAAAGAAATCATGGCTCCGCTGTTCCAAAAGCATATGGATGACATCATTTCTGGTGCTTTCTCTAGCGGCATGATGGCTGACTGGGCGCAAGACGATGTTAAATTGCTGAACTGGCGTGAAGAGACCGGCAGAACAGCATTCGAGAATGCGCCACAGTTTGAAGGTAAAATCTCCGAACAAGAATACTTTGACCACGGTGTATTGATGATTGCCATGGTGAAAGCGGGCGTTGAGCTGGCATTCGAAACTATGGTTGACTCCGGTATCATCGAAGAGTCTGCATATTATGAATCACTGCATGAGTTACCATTGATCGCCAATACCATCGCTCGTAAGCGCTTGTATGAAATGAACGTGGTTATTTCTGATACGGCTGAATACGGTAACTACCTGTTCGCGAACGCGGCGGTTCCGTTGCTGAAAGGCAAATTCATGGATTCACTGCAAGCAGGGGATTTGGGTAAGAGCGTTGCCGGTACTGCGGTTGATAACGCGCAACTGCGTGATGTGAATGAAGCCATTCGTAACCACCCAATTGAAGCCGTAGGCCACAAACTGCGTGGCTATATGACCGATATGAAACGTATCGCAGTTGCGGGCTAAGTCCCTTTTGTCTTTGACGCCGCAGCGTTATTAGCGGCGTTTAACTCTGCGTGAAACAGGCCGCTGCCATTAAATAATGGCAGCGGCTTTTTTTTATCTCAAATTTAAGCCATATCTTGCAGACGAAAATTTATTAAATTAATGCTATCCCGGCCCGAAAAAAATCTTGTACGGTGTTAATCGTGGTTTAACACACCGCAGACAAACTCAGTATTAAACTCTATTAATCATAATATTCTTATGAAGGTAATGACGCACCTCGCTAATTAGCGGGGTGTTTTTATTTGTGGG
>NZ_JAZGQA010000283.1:0-3723 GCF_048593855.1 Yersinia sp. 2542 StPb PI | reverse complement strand
CATTGTTTTTTTATTTTACTGTCATTTTTTCTTTATCTAAATTGTGGATATTACTTATTCAGTTACAGTCTTAAGGTAAATAAATTCCACGGGTGGATAATTTAGTGTTCTCTCTTTTTTATTACTCACCATCAAGTCGTTTTCTCTTTTTAGCATCGCTAATATCCATATTTATCCATCACTGAAATAAATGAATCTATCGAAAACAACATGGAAAAAAATATAAAATCAGTATTTAGTCGTATTACTGTCACATTAGTAAATATGATGATTCCGTGGCAGAGATAGATACAGAATTGAAATGCTGATGACAATGTAGGGTATTGGATAAGTGAAAGAGGAGCTAACAAAAGCCAGCTCCTCCTTTTGTACAATTACTTTTGGGTCAGTAGGAACTTAACGACATCCGCATACTGTTTAACATAGGTATCCATTGAGCTGGTATCCATGCCATCATTCTTAATCATATATTTGCCATTAACAAACATGGCTGGCACACCACGTAATTGTAAATCTTCAGCCGCTTTTTGTTGTTGAGCAACCAGTGATTTAACGACAAAACTATTTAATGCCGCATCATAATCTTCGCCACTCACACCCGCTTTAATAAAGACATTACGAATATCATCAGGGGTTTGAACAGTTTGTGTTTTCTGTACACCTTCAAACATCAGTGGGGTGATTTTTTCCTCAACGCCCAATGCCATGGCAACAGCCCATGCCTGAGTCAATTGCTTACCTAATGGCCCAAGGAACTCAACATGGTATCGAGTCATTTTTGTCCCTTCTGGCAGTGCTTTTTTTACTGCCTGAGGGATATGATAAACTTCTTCAAACTGAAAGCAGTGCGGGCAATAGAAAGAGAAAAACTCTAAAACCTGAGGCTCACCCGTTACTGGTTTATTTAACGTCTGGTACTGGGTTCCATCCGTAAACTGTGCGGCAGATGCACTGAATGCCATCACCATGCCAACGAGAGCTAACCATACATTTTTCATACTATAACAATCTCCATTATCTTAGCTTTAGTACATTGGCATCAGCTGCAAAGGGGGTACCTGCAACAGCTTAACCTGTTCTGTAAATGATGCAGTCTGCTGTAACCAAAAATCAGACTCCGCCATCCACGGAAAACTTTTCGGAAATGCAGGGTCCTGCCAACGTCTGGCGACCCATGCAAGGTAATAAACCATGCGCATTGCGCGTAAAGGTTCAATCAATGCAAGTTCACGCTGATCAAAATCAGCAAACTCACCATAAGCTTCCAGCAAGATATCCAACTGGATCAATTGCTCTCTGCGCTCGCCGTGTAATAACATCCACAAATCCTGAACCGCCGGACCATTTCTGGCATCATCCAAATCGACGAACATTGGCCCATCACGCCACAAAATATTACCAGGATGGCAATCACCATGTAGCCGCAACGGCTGCCAATCGGTGTGCCAATACTGCTTAATGGTGGCGATCAACAGATCGGTTGCCGCCAGAAACTTGTCTTTCTGTTTTGCCGGCACTAACACACTGCTGGCCAGTAACTGACGTGGCTCGGTCAGATATTCCTCAATATCCATCGTTGGCCGGGCAACAAAAAGTCCATCGCTACCCACCTGATGAATTCTGCCGAGAAAACGGCCCACCCACTCCAGTTGATCAAGATTGTCTATTTCATATTGCCGCCCACCGACACTTGGGAACACAGCAAAGAAAAAGCCGCCATGAGTATGCAAAGTTTCGCCGTTTAGTGCTAATGGGGCGATAACCGGAATCTCCGATTCTGCCAAATCAAGCGAGAACCGATGTTCCTCGATAATTTGTTCACTGCTCCAACGCTCGGGGCGATAAAACTTCACCACATACCGTTTACGATCTTCATCCATAAACTGATAGACGCGGTTCTCATAACTATTAAGCGCGGTTAACCCTGAATCCACCCGTAACCCTACAGCCTCAAGGGCATCCATAATCAGGTCTGGAGACAAAGTCTGAAAATTAAAAGCAGAATTGTTCATAACAACATTCAGTCTGTATAAGTAACAGCGGCGCGCTGAGAATAAGAAATAGTATCATTAAAGCCCCCTCCCTACGCAGACAGGAGTGTGACTAATCTTTAATGATGCCACGAGCTCTCAATAATGCTGTTTTAAAATCCTCTTCATAATCCTTTTTCAGTCCTGGAATCACTTCCGTTGATGCCGAGCCACGCATTTTCAGATGATAAATAAGAATATCGTCTGTCAAATCTGCGAAATTACCTTCAAAACCAGCTTCCTCTGACAATTTTTGTAAAAACTGCACCAGATTTAAATCAGGTTCTTGCTGCCAGGCCGGATGTAAAAGCTCAATCAGTTCATTAACACGATGACATTTCATAGCGAAGTTATCCTATTCAAAAATATGCTGACAAAGTAGCAGGGATATTCACACAGGGAAAGAGAGCCTATTGTCAATAAAAGTAAATCCTGACCTGTTCACCTATTTGAAGATACAATCCCATAGTCAGTTTAATACCGTGGAGTGATGGAAATGCGACCTAATATTACAGGCGTTATTCTTGCTGGAGGCCTTTCGTCCAGAATGGGCGGGAATGATAAAGGATTAATCTCCCTAAATGGAAAGCCACTGTATCGACATGTGATTGATAGATTAAGACCGCAGGTTGAGAACTTACTGATTAATGCTAATCGTAACCAAGCCCTCTATCAACAAAGTGGCGTTCCCGTCATTAACGATATCATTACTGGCTTTGTAGGCCCATTGGCTGGCATGCATGCTGGATTAAGCCATTCAACTACCGAATGGGTTGTCTTTGCTCCCTGTGACGTTCCTATGCTTCCACTTAATCTGGTTTCTCAACTCTGGCAGTCAAAAGGGCAGGCTCTTGCTGCTTATGTTAGTGATAGCAAGCGTGAGCATCCAACATTAGCTTTAATGCATGTTAGTCTTAAGCCAACGCTAGCAAGGTATCTGGCAAAAGGGGATCGTAAGTTAATGATATTTATGACGAGTATTAATGCGCAAAGAGTGGTATTCAATGGGCAACTCAATCAATTCAGTAACCTAAATACTCCCGCAGATTGCGAGTTATGGGAACAAGCTAAAAGAGAGCCATTATGAGCAGCAAGACGCCCCCGTTACTCGGTATAGCCGCGTACAGTGGTACAGGAAAAACAACCTTACTAAAACACCTGATCCCCTTACTTCAACAGCGCCAAATCCGCGTTGGCTTAATCAAACATACTCATCACAATATGGAAATTGATACACCGGGCAAAGACAGTTATGAATTGCGTAAAGCTGGAGCCCATCAAACGTTGGTTGCCAGTGATTGCCGCTGGGCATTAATGACAGAAACGCCAGAACAGCCGCCGATGGATCTTCACTATCTGGCTAGTCGATTAGATACATCAACTATCGATTTGATTTTGGTTGAGGGTTTTAAGCACGAGCCGATCAGCAAAATTGCTCTTTATAGAGCAGCTGTAGGTAAGCCTTTCGCTGGTTTGATTGATGAATACGTTATCGCGTTGGCAAGTGACGAGCCGATAGATACTGTAGTAAAGCAATTAGATATTAATCAACCAGATCAGATCGCAGAGTTTATTTATAACTGGCTCAAGATGGATCAGTCAGAGCTATAAAAACAAAAAAAAGCCACCTATCAAGGTAGCCTTCTGTTTTATTCATCGCTGTAACGGCCGGATTTGACTCACCTGCCCCTGC
>NZ_JAZGQA010000282.1:0-3734 GCF_048593855.1 Yersinia sp. 2542 StPb PI | reverse complement strand
TAATAAGCTGCTAAAATGATCTAAATCAATATTAACGGTTACTTTTTAAGATAATGACGATCTAAAAATCCTTGTTCCAGATCAATAATGGAATATAATGCTAGTAATTTACCTTGATTGCAGACCATTGATCTGTGATATCGGTGTTTACTAGATGAATCGATCGCGTATACTTCAATCCATAGCAAGAGAGTACAGCGATAAGGACATTTCAAGTTTCTAAAATGCTTTATATACAGTACGGACATTGTGAATATTAGAAACCCGCTTTACTCCTACTATTAAAAGATATTTAAAGTATCGTTTTCGCTACCAAGCACACACATTGAGTTTCGACATTTATTGGATTGTTAAAAGAACTCATCAACTGGTCTTATTGTCCAGCAGCGATAAATAGATATCTAATGGATTCTTGTGGAATAACCACAATCGAATTAACACACAACAGTACCGAGTTATTTAACTCATACATCTATTATTAATTGGAAATTTAAATGAAAAAGTTAGCTATTATTGCCTCAATCGTTGCTGCATTCGCGGGTGTTAACGCTGCTCAAGCCGCTTCTACCGGTACCATCACTTTTAACGGTGAACTGACAGCGTCTACTTGTGACGTATCCGTTGACGGCCAGGGTGCAGACGCAACTGTGGTACTGCCAACTGTCGGTACTAACCAACTGACTGCAGCGACTAAAGTTGCTGGTAGCACAGGCTTTAACATGGCGCTGAGCAACTGTGCTGGCACCCTGAAAACAGTTTCTGCTTTCTTTGAAGCAGGCCCAAGTGTTGATGTGGTTACCGGTCACCTGAAAAACGTAAGCGGTACTGCTGGTCAGGTTAGCCTGGAACTGATGGACGGTTCTAACGCCATGGCGCCAATTAAAGCCGGTAACAGCAACCAAACGACCAGCACGACTTATATTGATGCTTCTACGGGTTCTGCAACACTGCCGTATGCGGTTCAATATTATGCTGATGGCGCAACCACTGCCGGTACTGTTGTCAGCAACGTGGTTTACTCTATTCAATACAAATAAGTATTAACGCGTAACACAGAAATATAAAAGGGCAGATATCTGCCCTTTTTGACGATAAGCACTAAAATTAAAGCATGCACACATTCATTAAGTGTCGAGGTTGTTATGAACAGCACTAATCGTCCTTTTCTCACTGTCTTCTCAGCCTTGTTATTAATTTTATTTTTTGGACACGCCGTTCAGGCCAGTGTGGTTATTACCGGCACCCGGGTAATTTATCCGGAAAAACAAAAAGAAGTGACGGTAAAGGTGAATAACACCGGCACCGGCCCGGTGGTATTACAAAGCTGGATTGACAACGGGGATGTGAATGCCCGCCCGGAAACGTTAAAAGTGCCTTTTGTACTGACACCACCGATTAACCGGGTTGAGCCGAATAAAAGCCAGACACTGCGCATCAGTTATACCGGTGCGGCGTTACCAAAAGATAAAGAATCTGTTTTTTGGTTAAATGTCTTAGAGATACCGGCTAAAGCGGATGCAGGTAGCAGCCAGAACTATTTACAGATGGCCTACCGTTCCCGTATTAAATTGTTCTTCCGTCCTACCGGTTTGGTCGGTAATCCTAATGATGCCGCACAATCTTTAGTCTGGACCAAAGTCCCCGGCGGACTTAAAGCCACCAATCCGACACCGTTTCATGTTTCTTTGGTCACGGTGGGGATAACGGGCAGTAAAACAGCGCCGGTTGAAGGCCAAATGATTAGCCCTAATAATTCGCTGACCTTTTCGTTACCGGGAAATACCGCCGGCAATAACGTTGATTTTGAATTTATTAATGATTATGGCGCACTCAATAAACTGAGCCAGCCCATTAAACCTTAATTTAATTTATCAATAACAGCCCTACATAGCGTCCGCTGATGACCACATTTATTTCGTGGGGGCGGAATACGTCTGTACACTACGGAATAATTGAATAATGAAACACCCTGCAATCACATTCTCTGCAGAATTGTCTGCCCGTAGTGGTCGTTTAACGCCCGTGGCGGCTGCCCTTATTGCTGCTTTTTTATCGCCGGCTGTTTTGGCTGTTGAGAGCGTTGAGGCCAACGCCTCCCCTCAGACTGGCCATTCCCAGTCGGCCGAGTTTGACAGTATCTTTCTCAATACCGAACACGGTGGTTCCGGCATTGATTTAAGCCGCTTCTCGAAAGGGGGCAGCGTGTTACCCGGCACTTACCGGGCTGACATTTATTTAAACAATACCCTGATTGGCAATGAGAATGTGGAATTTAAGGCCCGCGACGATAAAAGTGTCCATGCCTGCTTATCCTCGTCGGTCATTGCCAGTCTTAATCTCAAGACAGAAGCATTGCCGCCTGAATCACTGGCCCCGCTGAAAAAAGAGGACGGCTGTGTTGATCTGGCGTCGCTGATCCCCGATGCCCAGGTGACTTTTGACAGCGGCGAACAACGGCTGGATATCGCTATTCCCCAGGCATTGTTACTCCGTACCGCCCGTGGCACCGTCAATCCGGCCTTGTGGGACAGCGGCGTGACGTCAGGGATGTTGGGCTATTCACTCAATGGCTACAGCTCCTCCGCCAACGGACAGACATTTAACTCGGCTTTTGCCGGGATTAACACCGGGCTAAACCTCGGCTCATGGTATTTCCGTCATAACGGCTCGTATAACTGGCAAGAAGACGGTGACAGCAAATACACCAGTATTAACAGTTATGTGCAGCGGGATGTCCCGGCTGCACTGGGCCGGGTGTTGCTGGGGCAATCCAATACCACCGGGCAGTTATTCGATACCGTGCCTTTTACCGGGGCACAATTCAGCACCGATGACCGCATGTTGCCAGAGTCCCTGCGTGGTTATGCGCCGGAAGTGCGCGGGATTGCCCGCACCAATGCGCTGGTGACCGTGCGCCAGAGTGGTCAGGTGTTGTATGAAACCACGGTTTCGCCGGGCGAATTTATCATTGATGACCTCTATCCGACCGGCTACGGCGGCAATCTGGATGTCACGGTGCGTGAAGCCGACGGCAGCACACAGAACTTCCAGGTGCCGTTTGCGGCAGTGGCGCAATTGCTGCGCCCCGGTTCGCAGCGCTACAGCCTGACGGTGGGTAAAGTGCGCAATGATTCGCTCTCCTTTACCCCGGGTCTTTATCAGGGAACCTATCAGCGTGGTCTGAACAACAGCATTACCGGTTATACCGGGGCGCAGGCCAGTGAAGACTATTATGCCGTGCAGGTCGGGACTGCGTTCAGTACCCCGATTGGGGCGGTGGCGGTCGACGTGACCCAGGCCAATACCCGCCTGCGTAACGGCAATGAAAGTGGCCAGAGCTATCAGGTCAGTTACAGCAAGGTGATTGCTGAAACCAACAGTAACCTGAGTGTGGCGGCGCACCGCTTTTCGACTCAGGGCTATCTCGATTTCGCCACGGCGATGCAAACCCTTGATGCTGAACGTCAGGGCTATGACGCCAACAGTATCTATCGGGCAAAAAACCGCTTAACCGTGACCGCCAATCAGGGATTACCGGACGGCTGGGGCCAGATGTATATCAGTGGTTCTTTGCAGGATTACTGGAATAAAGGTGGCAGTGACCAGCAGTATCAGGTGGGTTACAGCAACAACTATAAAAGCATGACCTACGGCGTCAGCGTGAACCGCAGCCGCTCCGGGTTTGGCGAGATGCAAAATACTTATCTGGTCAGTATGAGTTTCCCGTTGGGGCG
>NZ_JAZGQA010000281.1:0-3896 GCF_048593855.1 Yersinia sp. 2542 StPb PI | reverse complement strand
ATACCCAAAGTAATTGAAGTTGCAGGTAGGCGGCAAGTGAACGAACCCCGATGAGCTGACTCAGGTCAGTGATTCGGGTGAGCGAACATAACCAACAACCCTGCGGCTTCAAGTACGAAGGGAATTAACACCCGGATGAGAAGAGAGTCTATGGCTGATTATAAGCCGACTACCAAAGCACCGAGCAAATACGGTGACATCATTTTCAGCGCGCTGGTTAAACTGGCTGCGCTGATTACGCTATTTCTGCTGGGCGGCATTATCATTTCATTGATTGTTGCTTCTTGGCCAAGTATTCAAAAATTTGGTTGGGCTTTCCTGTGGACCAAAGAATGGGATGCCCCGGCTGAGCAGTTTGGTGCCTTAGTGCCGATTTATGGCACAGTTGTCACCTCTGTTATCGCCTTACTTATTGCCGTCCCGGTCAGTTTTGGGATTGCCTTGTTCCTGACTGAGCTGGCCCCTAACTGGCTAAAACGCCCACTGGGTGTGGCTATCGAACTATTAGCGGCTATCCCTAGTATTGTTTACGGGATGTGGGGTTTGTTTGTTTTCGCTCCCTTATTTGCCCGCTATTTCCAAGAACCCGTCGGCAACGTGATGTCTGGCATCCCGATTGTGGGTGTGTTGTTCTCAGGCCCGGCATTCGGTATTGGTATTCTGGCCGCAGGTGTCATCCTGGCCATCATGATTATTCCTTACATTGCAGCGGTTATGCGCGATGTGTTTGAGCAAACCCCGGTGATGATGAAAGAGTCAGCCTATGGTATTGGCTGTACCACCTGGGAAGTTATCTGGCGCATTGTGCTGCCTTACACCAAAAACGGTGTGATTGGCGGTGTGATGCTGGGCCTGGGGCGCGCTTTGGGTGAAACCATGGCAGTGACCTTTATTATCGGTAACACCTACCAACTCGACAGTTTCTCACTCTTCATGCCAGGGAACAGTATCACCTCTGCGTTAGCGAATGAGTTTGCTGAAGCGGAATCCGGTTTACATACTGCCGCGCTGATGGAGTTGGGCCTGATATTGTTCGTGATTACCTTTATCGTGCTGGCGTTATCTAAGTTAATGATTTTGCGTCTGGCTAAGAAAGAGGGGCGCTAAGATGGCGACAATGGATATGCAAAGTGATGCGACGCTACTGGAAACCCGCCGTAAAAAGCAGGCCTGGCGTCGCCAAAAGAACCGTATAGCCTTACTGCTTTCAATGGCTACCATGGCGTTTGGTTTGTTTTGGTTGGTGTGGATTTTGTTCTCCACCGTGACCAAAGGAATTGACGGCATGTCTTTGGCGCTGTTTACCGAGATGACTCCACCACCCAATACCGCGGGTGGTGGTTTGGCTAACGCCATTGCTGGCAGTGGTTTATTGATTTTATGGGCCACCGTCATTGGCACCCCTCTGGGTATCATGGCGGGGATTTACCTGGCTGAATATGGTCGTAAATCCTGGTTGGCGGAAATTACCCGCTTTATAAATGATATTTTGCTATCAGCACCTTCCATCGTGGTCGGTCTGTTTGTCTACACCATCGTGGTTGCCAAGATGGAGCACTTCTCCGGTTGGGCTGGGGTGATTGCATTGGCGCTGTTACAAGTGCCGATTGTTATCCGTACTACTGAGAACATGCTCAAGTTGGTACCAGATAGCCTGCGTGAAGCTGCCTATGCCCTGGGAACACCGAAATGGCGCATGATATCGGCTATTACGCTGAAAGCGTCTATCTCCGGTATTTTGACAGGTATCTTGCTCGCGGTAGCACGTATTGCCGGTGAAACAGCACCCTTGCTGTTCACATCGCTCTCCAACCAGTTCTGGAGCACTGATCTGAGCCAGCCTATCGCTAACTTGCCGGTTACTATCTTTAAATTTGCCATGAGCCCATTTGCCGAATGGCAACAACTGGCTTGGGCAGGGGTACTGCTAATTACCCTGTGTGTATTGTTACTGAATATTCTGGCTCGGGTTATTTTCGCGAAGAAAAAGTATTAATCGGCTGCGTAAGTATCAGCATTGAGTAATGAAAATACCGAATCGCCAATAAATTTCAAAATGCGGCTACGGCGGCATTGGCTAAAAGAGAGAAGTCTTGATGAGTATGGCTACTGACATCAATAACAGCAAAATCCAGGTTCGCGATCTGAACTTCTACTATGGCAAATTCCATGCGCTGAAGAATATCTCGCTGGATATTGCTAAGAACCAGGTCACAGCATTCATCGGGCCATCAGGTTGTGGTAAATCTACTCTGCTGCGTACATTCAATAAAATGTATCAGTTGTATCCTGATCAACGTGCTGAAGGCGATATTTTATTGGATGGTCAGAATATCCTGACTGACAAACAAGATATTGCGTTGTTGCGGGCTAAAGTTGGCATGGTTTTCCAAAAACCGACCCCATTCCCGATGTCGATTTACGATAACATCGCCTTTGGTGTGAAACTGTTCGAAAACTTGTCCCGTGCCGATATGGATGAACGGGTGCAATGGGCGCTGACCAAAGCGGCATTATGGAATGAAACCAAAGATAAATTACACCAGAGTGGTTATAGCTTGTCAGGCGGACAGCAGCAGCGTTTGTGTATTGCCCGTGGTATTGCTATCCGCCCTGATGTATTGCTGTTGGATGAGCCTTGCTCAGCGCTGGACCCTATATCCACCGGTAGAATTGAAGAGTTGATCAGCGAATTGAAGTCCGATTACACGGTAGTTATTGTGACGCATAACATGCAGCAAGCTGCCCGTTGCTCAGACCACACTGCATTTATGTATCTGGGCGAGCTAATCGAATTCAGTGATACCGATACCCTGTTTACTGCGCCACAGCAAAAACAGACGGAAGATTATATTACTGGTCGCTATGGCTGATCGGCCTATCCCCGTCATACTTCAAGCTGCATGTGCGTTGGCTGCTTTCGTTCACCCTAGTCACTTACTTGAGTAAGCTCCTGGGGATTCGCTCAATTGCCGCCTTCCTGCAACTCGAATTATTTAGGGTATACATCAATTTCGCCTACTTACACGTACGGGAAGTATTATGGATAACTTGAATCTGAATAAACATATTTCCGGCCAGTTCAATGCAGAACTTGAACATATCCGCACCCAAGTATTGACTATGGGTGGACTGGTGGAACAACAATTATCTGACGCGATCACCGCAATGCATAATCAGGACGGTGAACTGGCGAAGCAAGTAATTGCAGGCGATAGAAAGGTCAATATGATGGAAGTGGCGATTGATGAAGCCTGTGTGCGCATCATTGCCAAACGTCAACCTACGGCCAGTGATTTACGCTTGGTGATGGCGATTATTAAAACTATCTCTGAGCTGGAGCGCATCGGTGACGTAGCAGATAAAATCTGCCGTACCGCGCTGGAAAAATTCTCTCATCAGCATCAGCCTTTGTTGGTTAGTCTGGAGTCTTTGGGCCGCCATACGGTGCAAATGTTGCATGATGTGCTGGATGCATTTGCACGTATGGATTTGGACGAGGCTATTCGGATCTATCGCGAAGATAAAAAGGTTGATCAGGAATATGAGGGCATCGTGCGGCAATTGATGACTTATATGATGGAAGATCCGCGAACTATCCCAAGTGTGCTGACTGCCCTGTTTTGCGCTCGCTCTATTGAGCGTATTGGCGACCGCTGTCAGAATATTTGTGAGTTTATCTTCTATTTCGTCAAAGGGCAGGATTTCCGCCACCTTGGTGGCGATGATTTAGAGAAACTGCTTTCCAGTAAGACTGAAAAATAACGATTTCCCCAATCATCCTGGCGAATTAGGCAGGTTGGGGATTGTTTTTTGTATTTGCCCTCCTTTTTTGAACAATATAAAGTAATTCTATATTGTTTCATGTTTGTTTATATTCTAAATCCTAATTGATT
>NZ_JAZGQA010000280.1:0-3900 GCF_048593855.1 Yersinia sp. 2542 StPb PI | reverse complement strand
TTACTGGTTTGAGGGATTTGATAAGGAGCAACTTCCTGTTGAATTGGAGCCGCTGTGGGAAGATACCTGACTGTATTGGCTTTGATTTGACAGCTATCAGTGCAACACTCAATCAACACTGTAATCAGCTATGAGCGACAAGCGGAAATAAACATATCTGTTAAAGTGGCTAAATTTAGCTATCCACTACAACCTACATTCGGAATAATAAGATGATGATCCCAAACTACGGTGAAATGTACCGGTATGGAGAGCCGGTTTCAACGGCGTTTGTGGAATCAACAATTAATGAAGTGATCGCCAGAAGAATGGCCAAAAAACAGCAGATGCAGTGGAGCAGAAAAGGTGCACATTATTTGTTACAGACCCGGACCGCTGTTTTGAATAACGAGCTGCGGGATAAATTCTCCTGCTGGTATCCGGGGTTCTCGATGGACGAACAAAGCGACGGAAAGGTATCAGCGATGGCAGCATAGATTACGGCTGGCCCACACTTTTTCATGCCCTCACTCCTAGAGGGGTCGTTTGGGAAACGGAAATTTTTGTACTATAGTCGGATAAGCACAGCCAGTTGACTGACTGTGCTCTCCAAACTGATCCCCTAAGAACGGAGCGTGCGACTTTCACCGCACTCTGCTAGTAGTAAGTTATTAATTACCACTTGTAGCACATGAACTGGGCCATAAGTGGTAAATAGCCACCTCAAAAGTTGTATTTCACTCCTAACATTACAGCAGTATCACTATAACCTTTATTACCAATCTGCTGGCCCACATTACCCCAGAGATTCACTTTTCTATTAATCTGCCCTTCCACACCCACTTTTAACTCGCCAATATTCGCTGCACCGTCCTGACTTACTGTGACGTTATTCAGTGTGGTACCAATGTCCTTGGTGTTGTGGACCCAGTTAGCTTCGACAAACGGCTGGAATACGCGCTCTTTGCCTTTATCCTGATCGCTGTAGCCATTCATAAATGCCTTCACCCCCAGACGGGTCTGAATATTACCATCGCCTTCACCCGATACAATGGTGCCGTTGGTTTCTTTATGGTCGTCCGATTTTACGCCCATCCAGGTCACCTGCGCTTTAGGCTGGATAAAGTAAGTGGCATTTTTCGCTACATTCTCACCCATTTTAAAGGTATAGCCACTTTCAATAGAAGTGCTTATCCCTTTAGACTTGTACTCTTCAGTCGCCAAGGCCTGCCCATCAACAGTGTTGTTGAACCAGCTGTATTGCATCCAGCCATCCACATACAAACCCGACTTATCGACCTCGTTGGCGTACCAGGTACCGTATACACCGGTACTGTAACCATCAATAGATCCTTTGGCATTATAACCTGTCTCTTGTGAAACGGTGGTGCTCTTACTATTACCGTAACCCGCCATGACCCCCAGGTGGAAACGGTCCATACCGTTATTACTCCACTGTGCAATATCGCCCCCCAGTTGCACCACATAGCGGTTGGCCTGTGTGTTCAACTGCCCGTTGATATCGCGTGAGCGGTTATGCCCCCCTTCATTTCTGAGCCACATACTAGTCACTTTTTGCTCACCGGTCAGAGCATCAATATACTGTGTTTCCCCCAAGCGATCATGTAAGCGGGTCACAAACATATTGTTGGCTGCAGCCAGGTTAGCCGTATAGGCCCCAGCTTCCGGGCGTTGCACCGGTACAGAAGGTGGCAGGTCAGGGTCTGGATTAGAGACGAGTTCATTGGTCAAATACCAGTTATTGGTATTCACTCCTGTCCCTCGGACTAACGAGTATTCGTAAGCACCTGCCACAATACGCCCATTCTTAACAAAATCACCGTCAGACATGCCGTTAACTTGTATCAGTTCAATACCATTCAGGGTAGCCATACCAATACCGCCGACATTATTCACACTCACGAATGAGGTGCCTGAGGTATTGCCATTAACCACCAGTTTATCAGTTGCTGAGGTATCATCATTCAGCACCGTATTGAAATTCAGTAAACCGTTATTTCCAATATAATCACCAGTGACCGTCAACACAGTACCGGGAGCCCCGTTAAGGTTGATTACACCAGCGTTAACTAAGCTGTTAACATCAGAATTACCTGTCAATATCCAGGAACTTGAAGAGTCTAAAGCTATTTTAGCTGCGTTTTGGGAATAACCAGACCATTGACTGTCATTCTCAAGAGACAAAGAAATATTGCTAGTTGAATCTGCAATAAGGCCTCCCGAAATAGCAGATTTATCTCTTGCTGTGATATCCATAATGGAATTATTTCCTGCACTAGCAAATTTATTAGAGGCGCTATGAGTCACAGTATTAATCAACGATACTTGGCCTATGGAATTTCCAGAAACAATAACATTGTCTTCAGCTATAATAGTGCTATTAAAAAACTCAGCCGTAGCTCCAACTCTAGTTGCCTGAGCGGTAAAATTTATTGCTGATGATTTAGAGGATAATAGGCTATTTGAAATACTTAAATCGCCCAATTCACGTAATGTTACTGCATATGTATTTAGCCCTTCAGTTAAAACATTAACGTTAAAACCGGTAAATTTTCCAGCAACTGAAATTCCATCCGCTCGATCATTACCATGAGTGATAATATTAATATCATTAGCTATTACTTCAGAACCATTGTTAATATTTATTCCGCGAGCTAAATCTGCAAAAGTTTCAACTGTAGTGTTTGCAAGATTGACAATTCCGGCATCAACAGTAACAGCATGTGATTGTATACCAGCTGTTTTGATTACTCCATTAGATAAATTAATTACACTACCTGCAACATAACTCAGTATTCCGTATGATTTGAAATCTAATGTATTAATATTAATAGTATTTAGGTTTAAAGTCCCCCCTGCACCGTGAATACCCGCACTATTTTCGGAAGAAATATCAATAGTTACATTAGACGCTCCGACTACTCCCCCATTTTCGGCAGTTATACCATATGATGTAAGACCACTAACATTGATAGCTACATTATTTAAATTAACCACCCCTCCATTTAATGCGTTAACAGCGTTACTAGTATTACCCAGAGTATTTATAACGGTATCGGTTGCAGTAACTAACGAATTTATACCATCAGCCGATACAGCATTTCCAGCGTTAGCTGTATGTATGACTGAATCTCCGCTTCCAATAACCAGAGATTGGTTTGCACCAGCGTTAACATTAGTAAATACCGTTGCACTCACAGTTTGTACATTGGTGAAAAAAATAATTCCCGATATGGATAGTACTAATTTATTTTTATTAAATATATGCATGGGTGAATACCAAGTTTCATTTATAAGAGGATGGATAAAAATGACATAAAAATTAAGTATAGCCATTCTTGTTGCATTGTAAACTCGCCTACTTTTGCTCCTGGTACTATGTTGATAGTAATACCGTTAACACCATTTAAAGCAGATATAGAACTCGCATCATCAATATCAAGATGCCTCAATAGGTTAAATACTTGCCCCCTCAGAATCAGTGGTCTTTGCGGTATCGCCAGATAATAAAGTTGTCATATCCATGTTAACCGTCTTTGTGAAATTAGAGGCAACTGTAGCTTGACTGACTAAACTGGCTAGAACAGCGATTGCTGTAAAGTTTCGATTAACATTCATGATTAACCTTCAGTGATAAATAACCATATATAGGTAGTATAGTAATGCTGTCATTTTTCGAAGTCATATAAAACAATCAGTTGAAAATGAATCAGTGATTTTTCTATTGAATAGCCGTGGGCTGCACTAGTTATACATAATCTATTACAGATTATAGGCGACTAGCAAACTAACCGAATTAACTAATTAACTTTAAATTAGCAGTCAATTAAACTGGGAGTAATCTTGTATTTATTAAAAATGACATGATAATCAATGCAATATGAAATATCATACAACTAG